>JAKSKP010000032.1 GCA_024401635.1 Bacteroidales bacterium | reverse complement strand
GCAGTACGATGCTATTATGGCAAGGATTGATGAACTTTTCTTTGCCACCGATGAAAATACTCCGAAAGACGACAGGCGACTGCTGGAGCTTGACGTCCTTTCAGCGATGGTAGAGGAATATGAACAGGAGCATTATCCTATTCAGACGCCTTCATTGTCGAATACCATTGTGGAGAGGATGAATGAACGCAACTATTCACAGAAAGAGCTTGCATCCCTGCTGGGAATGTCCGCACCGAGGTTGTGCGATATCATCGGCGGAAAGAAAACTCCAACCTATCATCAGGCCCGGACGATTTCCAAGAAACTTGACATTGATCCAATCATCGTTCTGGCACTTTAATTATCCAAACTTATCTCCAATATGCAAACACTCATTGTGACAATAGAAGATATTGCGAGACTATCTGAGATTAAGACCGCCATTGAGCGACTTCCCGGAGTTGCCTGTGTCACGAATGCTGCACCATATGATGCAACAGATTGTGATGCATATCATGAAGCAATGGATGATATAAAAGCCGGAAGAGTCTACAATGCGTCCACCTTTGATGATATGCTTAGCCAAGCCTAACCGGACCATAAGATTTCCTGTCCCAAAGGAAGTCGCTTGCGGATTCTTCTATCAAAGCTTTATGCGATGGCCAATGTAAGATGGTGCCATTCTCTGAGCTATATGAGAGGGCTGTATGTGCATCCGAATATTGAACAGAAGAAAAAATGTATTGATAAGGCACTGAAATTTCTGAAATAGCGACTTGCTGCAGCGAGCAATGCATGATATTTGGCGGTCTAACTGGCGGTGAAAATTATTTTTCGTAGACTTGAGTTAAGGAAAAAACGAATATTAAATCGTGCATTTGTGCCGTCCGGCCCTGTATGTTACTTCCTTGCCTGAGCCGGGAAGCGTGACGAGCGCTGAGGTCCCTTTCGGAACGTCGAAAGTCCAGGTCACTTTGCCGTCAATCTCGCGGCGTGAAAGGGAGATTGTTCCGGCCACCGTTTCCATGGAGAATTCGTAGTTCCCGAAGATACCATCTACGGGTGCAATCGAGAATTTCCTGTAACCGGCTTCCAGAGGATTGATTCCGAACAGATTGCGTACCAGTACAATCATTGTTCCTCCGCTCCACGCGTGATTGGTGGTGCCGCCTCCGAAACCTTTGCCGAGGATGCCCCAGCCTTCCCAGAGAGTGGTGTAGTAGGGGTCAAGGACCATATCGGAGAAACGCTTACGGCAGCGTTCGACAGCATATCCGCTCTGCCCTATACGGAACAGGGCCTCCATCACGTATTTCTCCATATAAGGACTTGCGTGCTCCTCATCTTTGAACACTTCGAAGATTGCGGGATAATATTCTTCGGGAGCGATGCCGGACACGACTGCAAGGGCCTGGACACGGTCATCCGTGAGCCCTTCATATTCGGGGAAGCGATATCCCGCTCCTGTCCAGCATACATTGTTGAAGCCACTCTTGATTCTTTCCATCTTCTCACGATAAAGAGGGATTGCATCTATGTCATTGCAGAGTTCTGCCATTCTGCAGGCTGCATCGAGGGCCATATAGTACCACGCGGCCTGAATCAGCCGTATGTCTTTGTTGTCACCCCAGTCCCCCCAGTTCCAACCGCCTGCGCGCAATGCAGTAAGGCCGTTTTCCTCCAGGTTCCACACGTCAAGATAGCGTTTGACGGCAGGGTAGGCGTATTTTATGGTTTCGATATCCCCTGTGTTCATATAGTAGTTCCAGAAACCGTAGCGCCCCACGCTGGCAAGCATCTGGGCCGGAAGTTCGGACTTGTAACTGCCCGGTACGGGGGAATGGAGCGAACCGTCCTCCCTCTGCCAGTTGCAGAGCTCGCGTATTCCCTTGCGGGTCAGCAGGTGGGCTTTGGTGTCGAATGCGAAGTTGCATTCCTCCGAAAGCAACGTGACGTCTCCCCACCACTGCGCCCTTTCACGGTCGGGGCAGTCGTAATAGGTGTCGCGCATATTGACGTATAGGGTGCGCAACCCTTTGTGCCAGAATTTGTTGAAGAAATCGTCGTCGCAGCTGAACTTTCCTGCGAATTCGGTGTCATAGCCGGTTTCACGGTATGCTACTTTGCGGATCTCAACCCCTTCGGGGGCTATGATCTGAAGTTCTTCGCCGCTCATCCAGCCGGGATTCTCATAGACCTGCTCTCCGGGTTTTGTGATATATTCGCAGTGGATGCCGGGCGCCGAACCTCCGTACAGGTGATTGGTCTGTATCTTAACCGGACTGCCTCCTTCCGCATCATAGAGAGTCACCACCGGAACCATCTGCATATTGTAGGGGAGTTCGGCCACTGCCGTTTGCACGCCGTCAATCTCCCTGTACTCGAACTCCGCTTCCTTGACACCGAAATCCTTCCACTGCGGAATGGGACGCTTTTCGAGTTCTCCCAGAGTGCTGCGGATCACGACGGCGGGGTAGAAACCTTCGATTTCTCCGGTCTGCCAGCCGGGAATGTCTTTCCCGGCATCAAACAGTATCGACGATTCCGAGAGACGATAGTTCGGCTGGGGATCTCCCGCTGTGCCGAATGCGGGGTGTACGCGACACAGCCAGGTGCTGTCGCTCGACAGATGTATGGCGGGGCATTCGAGAATGAGTTGTGCCATTCCGCTGTCTTCGTGTGAGAAGCCGCTTTTGCCGAAATACCAGAGCAACAACGCTATCTTGTTTTCGCCTTTTCTCAAATAAGGAGCAAGGTCGATTTCATCATAATATGAACACCCGGGTTTGGGCCCTCTTTTCAACGATCCCTCCGAGACAACCGGTTCCCCGTTTATCCAGAGCCAGTATTTGCTGTCCGCAGCTATGAGGGCGTTCGCCCTGGAAGGGGCCTTTTTCAAACTTATGTCCTTGCGGAAGGCGATCCACTGGTTGGGAACGGTGCAAAGGGTATCCGCATCCTGTACGGTGATGGCTTCTCCGTTCAGTACGTATTCCTGTGTGTTTTCGCAGGAGGTCAGGGCCATGGAGACTGCAAGAATCAGAAAAATGAACAGGCGTCTCATAATAAATTATTTTTGAGATAAAAATACTTATATTTTTTTAAATTTTATCCGAAAGGTTTAAATTTGTGTATTAAAAATTCACCGACTTGAAATCAATAACCAGAATCATTCTTGCGTCAGCATTGATGCTGATTGCAGTTTCCTGCGGGAATAACGCACCCAGGACAGAACATGTAATCCTCATCGGACTTGACGGCATGTCTTCCGCATACTTTGACCGCGAAGAGATGCCTGCAGTCAGCAAGCTTATGGATGACGGTTGCTGGACACTCGCAAAACGCAGCGTATTCGAGACGTCGAGCGCCATCAACTGGGCCGCGATGTTTATGGGTGCAGGTACCGAACTCACCGGTTACACCGAGTGGTATTCACAGGTTCCCGAGCTTCCATCCCGCGTTGTGAACGAGCACGGCATTTTCCCCACCATCCATTATCTCGTGAAAAGCCAGGTCAAGGACAGCAAGGTAGGTGCAGTCTATGAATGGGATACCATCCACCATCTTGTGGATTCTCTTGCATGTGATTATTTCGAGCAGGCAAACGAGGAAATCCCCACCGACATCACTGACAAGGCCATAAGCTTTATAAAGAATGAGAAGCCGACCCTGTTCACGATTTCATACGATCACCCCGACCATGAAGGCCACGACGAGGGCTGGGGCTCGGAGGCATATCACAGGGAGATGAGGTTCCTTGACGGCGAGATTGCGCGTATCCTCACTGCTTTGGATGAGGCGGGAATAGCGGAGAACACCACCGTTATAGTCACTTCCGATCACGGCGGAATCGGCACCGGCCACGGCGGAATCACCCCAGCTGAATATGAGACTCCGTTCGTTATCGCCGGAAAGGGCATCAGACGTGGCGGCGAATTCACGGAGAGCATGATGCAGTACGATGTGGCGGCAACGATTGCCGGTCTCTTCAACATCAGTCAGCCTCAGGTCTGGGTAGGCCGCGCAATGGACCAGTGCTTCGAAACTACGAAATAGTGTACTTCCTGTAGGGCCCGCATTATAGTACTGGTCCCGTATGATTGTAAGGAACGGTACTGAAGGAGGGTGCAACGGGCAGTCCGTTATTTGAATAAATCGGAATGAGTGCCGGCATAGAGAAACAACAAATTCAGATTTTGGCAGAGTTTCAGATCCTTATTGAATCGATTAGTGAAACTGATGCTATACATACTATGCAAAAAATAAACCCATCGGTTTTGAGGAGTTCTACAGGATTAGCCACGCTGCGCGTGCCTCTTCCTGGGCCTCGTCACGGCAAAGCTCATTTGGAAACACCTTGCCGCTGGCGCGGCGGTATACTTTTCCGAGCATGAATGTCTGTGAGAGCAAGCTCTCCCATCCATTCACACTCAAAAAGTACACCCCACACTGTCGTGCGGGGTGTTTCCAAATGAGCATTGCTCTGGTGACTCGTACAGGATTCAAACCTGTAACCTTCTGATCCGTAGTCAGATGCTCTATTCAGTTGAGCTAACGAGCCAGGTGAGGCCTGAGCCTCTATGTAAGGATTACTCCTCTGTCTTGCCGGAGAACTTCTTCTCGCGGATGCGGGCTTTCTTACCTGCAAGGTTGCGGAGATAGAAGATGCGTGCGCGGCGTACTTTTCCGACTTTGTTCACCTCGATGGCGTCGATGAACGGTGACTCGAAGGGGAAGATCCTCTCGACACCTACGCCTGAGCTGATTTTGCGGATAGTGAAGGTCTTTGTTGCGGGGGTTGCGCCCTTGATCTGGATGACAACGCCTCTGAATTTCTGGTCGCGGACCTTGTCGCCTTCTTTAATCTTATAGGTGACGGTGATTGTGTCACCGGCCTTGAATTTGGGGAATGTAGCTACTTTCTCGTTCTTGAAAGAGTCTTCTACGATTTTGATGTAATCCATTTCAAAAATGTTTTAGTGGCAACATTGGCGGCCCTTTTTACCCCAAAGGCCCAAGAGGTTGCTGAAATTTGGACTGCAAAAGTAGTCAAATTTTTACTATCTGCAAAATATTTCTGTCTTTTTTACCGCACTTTGAAGCTTTCGGCCCCGGCTATCCTGTCGACGATGTCCCTGTCCTCCCTTGATATCTTCCGGGGGATGAAAACGTCCAGCTTGACATACAGGTCGCCTGTGCCTGAGCCGTAACCGCTGACGGCGGGCAGTCCCTTGCCGCGCATTTTCACGACGGTGCCTGACTGTGTGCCGGCGTCTATGCGGATTTTGGCGGGCCCTGCGAGGGTCATCACGTCGATGTCTCCGCCGTTTATGGCCTCGGCTATCGATATGGTCTTGTTGGTGAGCAGGTCGCTGCCCTCGCGCTTGAACATCTTGTGTCCCTCTTCCTGAATCAGAAGGAGAAGGTCTCCGTTGACGCCGCCTTTCTTGGCGCTGTGGCCTTCACCGCGTATCGTGATCTGCATCCCGTCCTCGACCCCTGCGGGTATTTTGACCTTGAGGGTTTCCTTGGTGCGTGTCAGACCTGTGCCGCTGCACTTGCGGCAGGGATTGCTGACAATCTTGCCCGTGCCCTCGCACTGCTGGCATACGGACAGCTGTATGCTCTGGCCGAATATGCTCTGTACCGTGCGCCTTATCTGGCCCGTGCCTCCGCAGGCGGGGCAGGTCTTGATGTCGGAAGGATTCTTGGTTCCCACGCCGTCGCAGTCGGGGCAGGGTCTGTTGCGCTCGAGGCTTATCTCCCTCTCCACGCCTCTGGCAATCTCCTCGAGGGTGAGCCTGACCTTGGTGCGTATGTCGCGTCCTCGCTGCACCCTGGGACCGCTCTGGCCTCCCCTGAAGCCGCTGAAGCCTCCGAAATCGAAGCCCCCGAAGCCTCCGCTGAAGGCACCGCCGAACAGGTTGTTCAGTATGTCGTCCAGATTGCCGAAACCTCCGCTGAAGTCAGGACCGGGGTTGTCTCCCAGGCCGGCGTGGCCGAACTGGTCGTACTTGCGCCTCTTCTCGGGGTCTGACAGTACGGAATAAGCCTCGGCCGCATCCTTGTATTTCTCCTCTGCCTCCTTGTTGCCGGGGTTCTTGTGGGGATGCCACTTCATCGCGGCGTCGCGGAACGCCTTCTTTATGTCATCAATGCTGGCAGTCCTGGGGACACCCAGCACTTCATAGTAGTCTTTCTTTGCTGCCATAATGTCAAAAATATGTTATTGGCCGACGACGACCTTGGCATAGCGTATGACTTTCTCTCCGAGGATGTAGCCTTTCTGCACGGTGTCGTAGACGAGGCCTTTCTTTTCCTCCTCCTGAACAGGGAACTGTGCGACGGCTTCCATGAAGGTCGTGTCGAAAGCTTTGCCTTCAGTCTCAATCTCCTTGAGCCCCTTGGCTTTCAGAATGTTGAGCAACTTGTTGTAAATCAGCTCTGTGCCTTCCTTTGCGGAGGCGCAGTCGGCGGAGTCGCCGAGAGCCTTGAACGCCCTTTCGCAGTCATCCAGTATGGGGAGTATTTCGAGAATAATCTTCTCGGATGCCGTATTGATGAGCTCGAGCCTTTCCGCTGCACTGCGGCGGCGGTAGTTCTCGAATTCAGCCATCAGACGTATATAGTCATCCTTTTCTTTGGCTATCCCCGCCTCAAGGTCTGAAATCTTGGTTTTCAGAGACTTGAATGCATCCTTTTTTTCTTTTCTGCCCATCTTTTGCTCCGTCTGGGCCTCGGTCTGTTTCATTTCTTTCTCTTCCATAGCGCTTATGCTACAATCAAATTATCTGCCAATGCAATTATACTGACATTTTGGCAGGGCGCAAAGTTAGCAAGATTTTTGCTATTTTGTGAATCGTACGATTATATGTATATTTGTAAGATTTATTACTACGATTATGTCACTTGCAGAAATATTCAAGGCAATCTTCGGTTCCAAAGCCGACAGGGATCTCAAGTCCCTCAAACCTATGTTGGAAAAGATACTGGCCGTGTATCCCTCGATAGACGCCCTCACCGATGACCAGCTGCGCGAGAAGTCCGCGGCCCTGCGTCAGATAATAAAGGACCGCACGGCGGCCGACGAGACCCGCGTGGCGCAGATACGTGAGCAGCTGGAGCACGAACTTCCCCTGGACCAGAAAGAGAAGCTGGCCAAGGAGCAGGATGTGCTGGTGAAGAAGATAGACGACACCATAGAAGTGGTGCTCGAGGAGATTCTGCCGGAAGCCTTCAGCGTTATGAAGAGTACGGCGCGCCGTTTCGCCCAGAACCCCGAGATAAGGGTGAAGGCTACGGATTTCGACCGTGAACTTGCCGCCAAGGGCAAGGATTTCGTGACCATAGACGGCGATGACGCGATATGGGTGAACCACTGGATGGCCGGCGGAAACGAGGTTACCTGGGATATGGTGCATTACGACGTGCAGCTCATCGGCGGTATAGTATTGAACCGCAGCCGCAAGAATCCGGCCAAGAAACCAGGCGAGCGCGACCGTGAGGGGTGCGTTGCCGAGATGGCCACCGGTGAGGGCAAGACCCTTGTGGCCACCCTTCCCGTATTCCTGAACGCCCTTGCCGGCAAGGGCGTGCACGTTGTCACCGTGAACGACTACCTGTCAAAACGTGACTCCGAGTGGATGGGCCCCCTGTACCAGTTCCACGGTCTGAGCGTGGACTGCATAGACAAGCACGAACCTCATTCCGAGGCCAGGAAGAAGGCCTATATGTGTGACATCACCTTCGGTACCAACAACGAGTTCGGCTTCGACTATCTGCGCGACAACATGTGCACCAACCTCAACGACCTCGTCCAGCGCAAGCATCACTATGCTATTGTGGATGAGGTGGACTCCGTGCTCATCGACGATGCGCGTACGCCTCTTATCATAAGCGGCCCCGTTCCCAAGGGCGACGACCAGCAGTTCGTGGAGTTCCGCCCCTATGTGGAGCGTCTGTACAGCCAGCAGAAGAATCTCGTCAACAACGTCCTCAACGAAGCGAAGAAACTTATCGCCTCGGGCGACAACAAGGAGGGAGGCAAACTGCTGCTCAGGGCATACAAGGGCTATCCCAAGTACAAACCCCTCATCAAGTTCCTGTCGGAGCAGGGTATGAAGCAGCTTCTGCAGGACACTGAGAACTATTACATACAGGACAACGAGCGCGAGATGCACATCGTGACCGATCCTCTGTATTATGTGGTCAACGAGAAGCAGCACAGCGTGGACCTCACCGACAACGGCCACGACGTCCTTGCGGGCACGTTGGAGGACAAGGATTTCTTCATACTTCCCGATGTGGGCAGCAAGATTGCGGAGATAGACCATAATCCCGGCACGGATCAGGAGAAAATGGAGAAGAAGGATGCCGTGATGGCCGATTTCGCGCTCAAGAGCGAGCGCGTGCACACCGTGAACCAGCTCCTGAAGGCATATACGATGTTCGAGAAGGACGTCGACTACGTGATTGTGGACGGACAGGTCAAGATCGTGGACGAGCAGACCGGACGTATTATGGAAGGACGCCGTTGGAGCGATGGCCTGCATCAGGCTGTGGAGGCCAAGGAAGACGTGAAGGTCGAGGCGGCTACCCAGACCTTCGCCACCATTACCCTGCAGAACTATTTCCGTATGTATCATAAGCTTGCGGGTATGACTGGTACGGCGGAGACTGAGGCAGGCGAGTTCTGGAGCATATACAAGCTGGACGTGGTCGTCATTCCCACCAACAAACCGGTGGCCCGCGATGACCAGAACGACCTCATATACAAGACCAAGAAGGCCAAGTTCGATGCCGTCATCGCCGAAGTGGTCCAACTGACACAGCAGGGACGTCCCGTGCTTGTGGGTACGACCGACGTGGAGACTTCAGAACTTTTGAGCAGGATGCTCAAGTTGCGCGGCATCAAGCATCAGGTGCTGAATGCCAAGGAGCATGCACGCGAGGCTGAGGTCGTCGCCCATGCGGGCCAAAGCTCAACAGTGACCATAGCGACCAATATGGCAGGCCGTGGTACGGATATCAAGCTGGCTCCCGAGGTGCGTGATGCCGGCGGTCTCGCCATCATAGGTACCGAACGTCACGACAGCCGCCGTGTGGACCGTCAGTTGCGCGGCCGTGCCGGACGTCAGGGCGACCCGGGCTCTTCAAGATTCTATATATCATTGGAAGACAAATTGATGCGTCTGTTCGGCTCCGAGCGTATAGCGGGCGTCGTGGACAAACTTGGAATGGCTGACGACGAGGCTCTCGAAGCATCTATGCTGTCATCGGCCATAGAGAAGGCACAGAAGAAGGTCGAGGAGAACAACTTCGGCATACGCAAGCGTCTGCTGGAGTACGATGACGTGATGAACTCGCAGCGCGAGGTGGTGTACACCAAACGCCGCAACGCCCTCAGCGGAGAGCGCATAGAGATAGATGTCCTGAATATGATGCAGGATATGGCTGAGATTCTGGTCGATACGACAGACGGCTATACATATCAGGAGTTCGGCGAACTGGTGATGAAGAGTCTGTCCATAGACCTGGGCTTCGACAGCAACTTTTACGATCACGCAAAGCCCCGGGCCATTGCCGACAAGCTTTTCGAGCATATGCAGGAGGTCTACCGCCGTCGTATGGATACGATAGCCCAGAGGGCATATCCTGTGATCAAGCAGGTGTATGAGAAACAGGGACAGATGTATACCAATATATTGATTCCCATCTCGGACGGTATCAAACAGCTCCAGCTGGGCGTCAATCTGGAGAAGGCGGTTGCCAACGAAGGCCGCGAAATTGCCCGTGAACTCAGCAAGACTATGACCCTGTACAACATAGATGAGCTGTGGAAACAGCATCTGCGCGATATGGATGACCTGAAACAGAGCGTTCAGAATGCCTCATACGAGCAGAAGGATCCTCTGCTTATCTACAAGTTGGAGAGTTTCAACCTCTTCAAGGCTATGCTGGAGCAGATGGACAAGGATATCCTTTCCTTCCTCTTCCGCGCGCACATTCCTCTTCGCGATCCCGACGAGGTTCGCCAGGCTCCCGTGCGTCAGCAGCAGAAGGTCAATTACCAGACCAGCCGTACCGACCTTGTCACCAATGGCGAGCAGAAGGCGAAGGCCCCCGTTCACGTCGAGAAGCAGGTGGGACGCAACGATCCCTGCCCTTGCGGTTCAGGGCTTAAGTTCAAGAATTGTCACGGAAAGGGGATGTAATATCTTTCCCTTTGATTTTCAGATGATTATTCCAGCGTTTTCGCGAAGTTGTTAAGGATTTCGCGGAAACGCGGCAGTTCCTTGTCGAAATCGATGACAGGGGAGTCGGCTCCGTCGCTCACGCATTTGACGGCGCAGAATTTCACGCCCAGTTCCTCACAGATGTTGGCTATGGCATATGATTCCATATCCATGCAGTCGAACTCCTTGTGCATCCAGGCTATCTTGTCATCGGGGAAGTTCTCCTTGCAGACGAAGAAGTCGGAACTTCCGCATACAAGTCCCGTAGGCTCGGGGAAAGTGTCGCAGGATATGCGGTGACGTATGAAACAGTCACCGTTGTTGTAGAAATTGTCCACCAGAAGGATATCGCCCTTGTTGTATTTAGCGCTGCCGGCCGTGCCGAGGGAAACTATTACGGGGCCCTTGCCGGCGGAGAACTGTTCGTAGTGGTCGAAGATGTATTTCACTACTGCCCTCGACACGCGTGCCTTGCCCACTCCGCTATATATTACAGGCGTTTTAAGTAGTTCGCTGTCAAGCTCTTCTCTCATCGCCACGATGTAAACTTTGTCGGAGTTTCTCAAAAACTCCAAGTTCTTTTGATTTATTGCCATATCCTTCATAGTGGGTGCAAAGATAGCAAAATACCGACGATTTTTTGTATATTTGCGGGTCAATAAAACCTAAAAACAAATGAAACCGACAGACAAATTATTCTCCGAGGACTGGCTTGCGGTATGGATAGGATTCGCGATAATAGCCATAGCCTGCCTCGCATCTTTTACCGGCTGGTTCGATTTCTCTGCCCTTAAATTCAAGACCTGGGGATTCGGTGAGGATTCGATGACCGTTTCCACTTCTCTCCTCCCTCAGTTCCGGGGAATCGGGTTCTGGATACAACTGCTTATGACCGTTGTTACTCTCGGAGCCTTTTTCACCCTTGGCGTGAAGGCCCAGGGCGGCGATACAAAAAAGTATCTCCCCGCATTCTTCGGTGTTTTCGCCATTGCGATACTGATACGTATAATCAGCGCCGAATTCACGCTCAACAGATATCTCGAGTGGGCTTTCTGGGCCCTTCTCGTCGGATTGCTGATTTCCAATACTATAGGCACTCCCCAGTGGATGAAACCCGCCGTCAGGACCGAATACTATATCAAGACGGGACTGGTGATAATGGGTTTCAGCGTACTGTTCAGCAATATAGCCAAGTTCGGACTGTATGGCCTGGGCATAGCGTGGATAGTGACTCCTATCGTGATAATCTTCATGTGGTGGTTCGGGACCAAGGTGCTCAAGATAGGCAACAAATCCATGGTCATAACCATGGCATCCGCCACGTCCGTATGCGGTACCAGTGCCGCGATTGCCACCGGAGCCGCTTCAAAGTGCAAGAAGGAGGATTTGGGAATGGTCATCAGCATCTCCATCATCTTCACCATATTGATGATGGTGTTCGAGCCTGTCCTTCTCAAGGCTTTCGGCGTCAATCAGCTGATGGGCGGCGCGCTGATCGGAGGAACCGTTGACAGCACGGGTGCCGTCGTCGTCGCAGGCACGGCCCTGGGCCCCGAGGCTCAGACAGCCGCTGTGCTTGTGAAGTCCATCCAGAACATACTCATAGGCTTCATCGCTTTCTTCGTGGCACTGTTCTTCGCCCTGCACGTTGACCGTCAGGCCGATGTTACGGTCGGCCCTTCCGAAATATGGACCCGTTTCCCCAAGTTCATCATCGGTTTCTTCGCGGCATCGCTGCTTGCCTCATTCGTGATTCTCCCCCTCGCGGGCTCGGAGCAGGTGGGCGCTATAAACAAGGTGCTGGACCAGTACAAGAACTGGGCGTTCGTGATGGCTTTCCTCTGCATAGGCCTGGATACCAATTTCAAGACGATATGGAAACAGATGCAGGGAGGCAAGGCGCTTTGGCTCTATATTGTCGGCCAGCTCTTCAACATAGGCCTGACCTGGTTTGCAGTATGGCTGCTTCTCAGCGGGAAATTCTTCCCTGTCCCGGTATTGAGCTAGATGCCGTTTTGAAAAAGAAGACCTTTAATACGATTACGATTGCAGTGGGGTGTACAGCCCTGCTGCTTTGCATTTACATAATGCTCAACGGGCTCGGACTTGTCCCTGGCCTGGATTTCGGAGCCGGAGCGTATTACTATGCCGACATCCCCGATTTCGAGAAGTATATGCACGAGGATGCGTTCAATCCCGGTTTGCCCCTGTGGGTTTATATACTTCTCTTTCTGTGCTGGGGATATCTTATGTGGAGACTTTGGATATGGGTGGACAGGAGAAGGAAATGACGTCGGGCAGGCCAAAACTTTGGAACGCGAATTATCTGAAGGTGTGGTCTATCAATTTCATGATTCACTTCGCCTTTACGCTTATTGTACCTCTGCTGCCCCTGTATCTTAGCGAAACATATGCGGCGGATAAGCATACGATAGGACTGTGCCTTGCCGGGTATAACATTATGGCAATACTGATACGTCCGTTCAGCGGCTATCTGGTGGACAACTTCCCCCGCAAGACCATACTGATGACCTTCAGCCTCATCTTTGCCCTGCTGTTCGGCGGCTATGTGATTGCCGGTTCGCTGCTGGTGTTCACCATATTCCGCACGCTCCACGGCCTGCCTTTCGGAGCACTGACCGTGTCGGCCAGTACCGTAGCCATCGATGTGCTGCCTTCCGAGCGAAGAGGGGAGGGGATAGGCTACTACGGGCTCAGCAACAATATTGCCACGGCTATCGGACCGGCTTTCGCCATTTTCCTTCTCCAGGCTTTCGGAGGCAACTTCAACGTGCTGTTCTGGCTTTCAATATTCACCTCCCTTGCAGGCCTGGCTCTGGCTTCGTTCGTCAAACTGGAAAGGAAGGAGACGCCGAGGAAGCGCAGGGTGATATCGCTGGACCGATTCTTCCTCGTCAAAGGCTGGCGTGAGGCTGTGGCTATTCTTTTCATAGCTTTTGCCCACGGCATCCTGCATACCTACGTTGCGATATACGGCAAGGAAGAACTCGGGATAACTACTGGAACGGGATTGTTCTTCAGCCTGTTCGCCATAGGCCTTATCGTTTCCCGCCTTACGGGGGCCCACGCCCTGAGGGACAACAAGGTGTCCCGTAATGCGGCGATGGGACTTCTGGTGTCGTTGTGCGGCTATCTCATATTCGCTTCACTGCACAATCCCGTCGGATACTATTCCTGCGCTTTCATCGTTGGATTGGGCAACGGACATATGTACCCGGCATTCCAGACTATGTTCGTCAATCTTGCCGAACACAACCAGAGGGGTACTGCCAATTCGTCCATACTGACTTCCTGGGATACCGGTGTGGGACTGGGCATACTTTTCGGAGGAATCGTGGCGCAGTTCTTCGGCTACCATTCCGCTTTCTGGATGGCTTTTCTGCTGGATCTTGTGGGAGTTGTATGCTATTTCAGCTTCGTTCGCAGGCACTTTGAGACCAACAAGCTCCGCTGACGGATGTTCTTTTTACCCCCCCTCCCACGACGTCAGGGTCACCACTTCAGGAGACGTTGTATTATGGGTTATGTCCCCTGAAGTGGTAACCCTGACGTAATCCCAACTCAGAAGCGGTAGCGCGCTCCGAAGGCAATCATTCCGTCGGTACCGAAGCCGAACTCTGCGAATGCGGTTATCCTCGGACTGCCGGCTTCCAAACCGACAGGGACGAAATGAAAGTGTGGAAGGACTTTACACTTCTTGTCCCTTTCGTATAGAATAATGCCTGTTTTCAATAAGGAATAGAACGTGAAATACTTCTTGTTTATCCACAGACCTCTTATTGTAGGCCCGAGATAGAAGACATTTGTCCTTGTTTGAGTGCAATATGGCAGGGAAATCCCGCCTGGAGTATAATCGGACTGTCCGTATTTCTTCCCATTGATGCCGAGCCAGCCGAAATCGAAGCCTATGCCGAGCATTTTCAGGGGGCGGTATTCATAGCCGGCATGCACCACTCCGGTTGTTGAAACGTTCCTCATCGTGTTGTCAATCAAATTATAGATAGGAAACAGACCATAGCCCACATAAACGCTTTGACGATAGAAATCCTCATTCGTTCCTCTTTCTTCCGCAAATACCTGGGCAGTGGCAATCAATGCTGCAACAAGGGCAAAAACAATCTTTCGCATAGGCACAGAACCATTTCAAAACGGGTTTTCAGTTTTCAAGGGACATTTCCACAACTATGGGCTCGGGCGCGGTCAGCTGCTTCTGAATATCTACGGTAACGATCTTCTCCTCGAATTTTCCGCCGTTGTCCTTGCCGTCCGTATCAGTGAATTTCAGCGTCACGGTTTCCGGGATTGCGTCATAGGAACAGAAAACCTGACAATTGAAATTCCCGTTTACGTCGGATTCTCCGGAAGAGGAACCGATGTCCACGGAAGTGACCTGTATCCCGCTGACAGGAACTTTCATCTCGTCAGTTACTTTACCTTTTATTCCCAGGTATGGACTTGAAACGGCCGGACCATAGCAGGCCGTAAAGACGTTCAGCCCGAACAATGCAAGAAGAGAGCGGAGGACATTACCCCATAATTTCTGAAAGTTCATAACGGTATCACTTAATAAATCCTAATTCACGCATAGTACACTGGAGCAACCTGCCCTCATCATCCCTGAGATGCAGTCCGTCGCCGTGGCACCATTTCCAGTATCTGCATTCGGCGCAGTCACCGGTTCTGGTCCAGCTACGGTCTCTCATATTGCCGAAACGGTTCTCCCATACGTCCACGAAATCATCATTGTATATGTTTCCCTGGTCATAATTCGCCCTTACGCTCGTACAGGCGGATATCGCCCCGTCTATCCTTACGCTCGCAATGGAGATGCCGGCCTGGCAGGTGAAAAAATGGTCCCGCACCTTCATTTCATACCCGCCGAGAAAGCCCTCACATCCGAAACTTGCCTTGATGCGGCCTTCTTTTCTGGTTATCACGATAAAATCCATCAATGCCCTTTTCTGCTCGTGGGAGAGCTGGAGTTCGGGATCCGTGGCCGCTCTTCCTACAGGGAAAACCGTCAGCAGCCTCCACTGTCTGACCCCCATTCCGATAAGGAGATCCTTGATTCTGTCAAGCTGGGTGAAATTCCTTCTGTTCACGCAGGTCACGACATCAAAGGCGACAGGCTGCCCGGCCAGAGTTTCAATGGCGTGCGATGCGTAGCGGAAGGAATCCTTGTTCCCTCTCATCCAATTGTGTTCATCCTCGAGCCCGTCAAGACTTATGGAGACTGCTTTCATTCCGGCATCGACAAGGTTCCGGATCATCGTGTCTGACATCAGACGTCCGTTGGAAACCATTCCCCAAGGATATCCGTGGCTTGAGATACGTCTGCCGATATCGACTATGTCCTCTCTCATTAGAGGCTCGCCGCCGGATATGATTACAAGGATATCATTCGGATTGTAAACCTCGCGCAGCCTCACAAGCACCTTTTCGAAATCTTCGAAAGGCATGTCCTTGTAATCGGAAGATAGCTTGCAGTCACTGCCGCAATGGCGGCATTTCATATTGCACCTCCGGGTGCACTCCCAGAACAACTGCCTGAGCTCATGCCGCTGCGTCTGCAGCTTCACAAGTCCATTGAATACATCGAGTCCCAATGCCGTTCTTATGCTCACTCCATCGTCCATTTCACAAAGTTAGGAGAATTCACGAAAAAAAGAAAACGGCCAAGGATTTTCGGTAATGATGCCAAAAGTGGTTGGTGATACAACACCTAATTAATTAAATAT
>JAKSKP010000031.1 GCA_024401635.1 Bacteroidales bacterium | reverse complement strand
ACCAACTGGCTTGAGGAAACAACCAAACACAATGCCCTCATCACCAACCAGACCGTCAACGTGACCGGCGGTTCCGCAATTTCCCGTTTCGCCCTCGGTTTCACCTACTTCAAACAGGAAGGTACCATCGGTTATCCCGCCAATCCTATGTATGACCGATACACCATACGTCTCAACTCAGACTATTCCATCTGGAAAAAGAACGGACGTGACATCATAAAGTTCGGAGAGAACGTTACCTTCGCCCTGACCAACAAGTCAGGCCTCGGCATAGGCGGTATCTATGACAACTCTATCCGTGACATCCTGACTGCAACTCCTCTTCTCCCTGCATACAACAAGAACGGCGGTTTCTATGAGTATGCCGATATGCAGGCAGACAAATGGGATTTCAACCAGGATTTCGACAATCCTATTGCCAAGGATAAGTACAACCACGGCAACAAGAACACCAAGAGCCACAGGATACAGGCTAATTTCTTCCTTGAGATTAACCCTATCAAACAGCTCAAGTTCCGTTCAAATGCAGGTTGGAACTTCTTCCAGTCTGATTATCGCAGGTACGTTCCTGAATATATGCTGAGTGCCAAGTCATCCAATCCCACCGACGACGTGACACAGACTCAGAGGAACGGTTCAAGGTGGAGCTGGGAAAACACCCTCAACTATGTTGACAGTTTCAAAGATCACAACATTGATGTGCTTGTAGGTCAGTCAATCGAGAAATGGGGCTACGGCAGCAGCGTAAGCGCAAAGAACTCCAACTCCCTCTTCCCCGGTTCATACGAACACGCATACATCGACAATACCCAGGGTCTTGACGTGGCCAACACTGAAATCAGCGGTTCTCCTTTCAACCGCGGAGCCCTCGCGTCATTCTTCGGCCGTGTCAACTACAACTATAAAGAGACCTATATGGCTTCTGTAGTTCTCCGTGCTGATGGTTCATCCAACTTTGCAAAAGGCAAACGCTGGGGTATTTTCCCGTCAGTATCCGCAGGTTGGGTAATGACCAACGAACGTTGGATGGAAGGTGCAAAGAACTGGTTGAGCTTCTTCAAACTTCGTGGAAGCTGGGGCCAGAACGGTAACTGCAACATTGACAACTTCCAGTACCTCGCTACTGTAGCTTTCAACGCTCCGTATTATTTCAATGACAAGAACATCCCGACTACGGGCGCATATCCCGACATTCTGGCCAATCCTGATGTAAAATGGGAAACTTCCGAGCAGCTCGACTTCGGTTTTGATGCACGTTTCTTCAGGAGCCGTCTGGGACTCTCCTTCGACTGGTACAACAAGACCACCAAAGACTGGCTCGTTGTGGCTCCTACACTTCTTGCCTACGGAACAGGTGCTCCCTATGTAAATGGTGGTGATATCCGCAACCGTGGTGTCGAGTTCCTCCTCAGCTGGAATGATTCGCCCGTCAAGGACTTCACATATGGAGCATCCCTGACATTCTCTTACAACAAGAATACTGTCACCAAACTTGCCAATTCAGAGGGTATCATCCACGGCCCTCTCAACGCTATTGCCCAGAACACAGATGAGCTTTACCGCGTGCAGGTAGGTTATCCTATCGGTTACTTCTGGGGTTATCAGACCGATGGTATCATCCAGAACGAAAAGGAACTCCAGGAATACCTCCAGAAGAACTGCGGTGGCGACGCCTCCAATGCAAAACAGGGTAAGGGCATCCAGCCAGGTGACGTCAAATTCGTAGACCTCAACGGTGACGGCAAGATCAACGAAGATGACAAGACAATGATAGGTAACCCTAACCCTGATGTAAACCTCGGTTTCTCTTTCAATCTTGCCTGGAAGGGCCTTGATTTCTCAATCAACGGTTACGGCGCATTCGGTCAGCAGATTGCAAAGAGCTATCGTCAGTTCTCGGATCATCCGGACAACAACTATTGCACTGACGTGTACAGCAAATACTGGACAGGCGAAGGATCAACCAACCGCTATCCACGTTTCACTGACGGAAAGAACGCCAATATGTCAGAAATTTCAAGCGTTTGGATTGAGGACGCCGACTACTTCAAGATTCAGAACATCACTCTCGGATACGACTTCAACCGTCTGTGCAAGTTCAATTTCGTTCGCAAGATACGCGTCTATGTTTCAGCACAGAACATGATTACCTTCACCAAATACTCAGGTATGGATCCCGAGGTCGGCTTCGGCAATGGAACTGCCTGGGCAAGCGGTATCGATATCGGAAACTACCCCAGCTCAAATGCCTGGATCTTTGGTCTTAACATAACCTTCTAATTTTAATCGGTATGAAAAAGCTTATAATTCTTTCTTCAATAGTATTGAGCGCTCTCTGCCTTTCAAGCTGCGAGAAGTTCCTCGACACCGAGAGCCTTACCAAGAAAAATACCGGTAATTTCCCTCTTAATGAGACCGATGCCAAGCAGATGGTTGCCGGTATTTACGCTATAATGAACGATAATATCTCCGACCCCGAATGCGATCCTTTCTTCGTATTCGACATGGCTGGTGACGACCGTCTCGGTGCCGGCAGCCAGAGCAATATCGGCAGCCAGAGCTGTGATCGTCTGATGAACGATATTACGGACAAATTCAAACCTTTCTGGAAAGCCCGTTATCAGGGCATATTCAGGGCCAACAGCGCCATTGCCACTATGGACAATGTTCAGAAATGGTCATCTGAGGACGTCAAGAAACAACTTCTCGGTGAAGTATATATCCTGCGTGCTTTCTATTATTTCAATCTTGCTCAGATTTTCGGCGGCGTTCCCCTCATTCTTACTCCCGAGGCTCAGAACCTTCCGAGGTGCACCGATGAACAGCTTTACGCTCAGATAGCCGCTGACCTCAAGTTTGCCATCACCACTATGCCTTCCACCAAGTATCCCAACTTCGGTGAGGGTCATGTGTCGAAATGGGTTGCTGAAGGTCTTATGGCAAGGGTATGGTTGTTCTATACCGGTTTCTACGAGAAAAGCGAACTTCCTCTTATGGAAGAAGGCGAGATCAAGGGTTCAGTTAAAAAGGCCGAAGTAAAGGCCTGGCTTGACGACTGCATCACCAACTCAGGACACAGTCTCGTAAGTGACCAGAGGAACCTCTGGCCCTATACCAACCCCTACACTGCGAAAGACTATCCTTACGCAAGGGACAATGGTTTGAATTGGGAGACTGACGAGAATCCCGAGTGCATGTTCGCAGTCAAGATGTCCAACAAGGAAGGCTGGAATATTCCTGACCTCCGCCATAATCGTATCGTGGAATACTATGGTATACGCAAGAGCGTTGATGCTGCATTTCCGTTCACTCCTCAAGGCTACTCAAACGGCTCAGTCTGCACAGCCATCTGGGAGGATTGGGCAACTGATCCCAACTATGCGGGTGACTACCGCCGTTTGGGATCTATTTGCGAACGCGCAGTGGAAATCCCCGGTTATCCCGGTGACGTTGCAAAAGAGGTTGAGAATACCGACCTTCTTGCAAAGAAATACCTCGGCTGCGGTGCTTACGGCGATGATGGAACGCTCTACCTGTCATACGGTTACTTCTATGGAAGCGCCAACAACAGGCAGACGGGGCTTACCCAGGCTCTTACTTGGCTCCGTTTCGCAGATGTTCTCCTTATGCATTCAGAGCTTTCTGACGGTGAAGTTATCTATAATGGGAAAAGCGGTCTGAACGCAGTTCGCTCGAGGGCCAAACTTGGCGATATAGCCTATTCCCTTGAAAATCTCAAGAAAGAACGTCGCTACGAGCTCTGCTTCGAGGCAATCCGTTGGAATGACCTTCGCCGCTGGGGCGATGTTGCCGTGATAGTCACAAACCAGGAAGGCAACCCTATCCTTAATCAGGGTGAACCCGGCGTCTTCCAGTGGCAGAAAGACCATCCCTTCTTGACACGTTACGAGGCTACGAAGGGCGGTTTCTTCAAACTTCCTGAAAGTGAGGTTATTCTTTCGGAAGGCGTTCTCGTGCAGAATCCCGGTTGGGAGAAAGCCGAGTCGGACTATGCAAAAGGAGATCTTCCTTACTACAAGAAATAAAAGAATTCAAAAAAACTCGCTGTAAATCAACAGCGAGTTTTTTTTCTCCGACCTGCATCTTGTATCCGTTGTGGTCTGGGATGCAGATATGAAATAGCTATGGTGGAGAAATCGTATTCATTTTACTGCTTTATTTTGCGAAATAATGAAATATTCGTACCTTTACGCTAAATAAACATGCAAAATATGTGCGGAATAATAGGTAGGAAAACCGAATTGGAGGCTCTACAAAGGAGATTTGCAAGCAGTCAACCGGAATTTATTGCAATATACGGACGAAGAAGGGTAGGAAAGACTTTTCTTGTGACGCGTGCATTTAAGGATGACATTGTATTTTCGCATACCGGGCTGGCACCGGTAAAAGGTAAAAAGAACACCCTGAAGAATCAGCTGCAGAACTTCAGGTTCTCGTTGATGCGTCACGGTGCCGAAATAGAGAAGGATCCTTCTTCGTGGCTCGAAGCCTTCTATATGCTTGAGAAATTCCTAGAAAGGAATGACAACGGGCGGAAGCAAGTTGTATTCATCGATGAATTGTCCTGGATGGATACCCCTCGGTCGTTCTTCACAACTGCCCTCGAGTCATTCTGGAACGGATGGGGCAACAGAAGGAGCAATCTCGTGCTTGTCATTTGCTCTTCTGCGACTTCGTGGATGCTGGATAATGTTATAAATGAGGGCGGAGGACTGTACAACCGCCTTACAGAGCAAATTCACCTTAAACCGTTCACTCTTGGTGAATGCGAGAGTTTCTTCAACAGCCGCAAGATCAAAATGACACGCGATGACGTGCTCAAAGCGTATATGATTCTTGGAGGGATTCCCTATTATATGAACCTTTTCTCGCCGGCTTTGAGTTTTCCGCAGAACATAGACAAATTGTTCTATGGGGATGACGCCAAACTGAAAAATGAGTTTGATAATTTATTCAATGCAGTATTCGGGAAATCAGAATTGAGCAAAAAAATTGTGGAGCTTCTTGGCAAGAAACGCTCCGGGCTCACTAGAAAAGAAATATCGGAGGCGTTGGAAGTTGACAACAACGGTGAATTCAATAAGTTGATAAAGGCCATCATAGAAAGTGGCTATGCCAAAGAGTGTGTGACTTATGCCGAAGAAGAAAAGAAAGTATTGGTTCGTCTTACCGACCTCTTCTGCTTATTCTGGCTCCATTTCATCAGGAAGCATCCTACGAAGGATCCAAACTTCTGGAGCCTGAACAGTAATACGCCGGTAGTAAATACCTGGCAGGGATATGCATTTGAAGACGTATGTTTCAATCATATTCCACAAATCAAGGATGCCTTGGGCATTGCAGGGGTAGTTACAGATGAAGGAACCCTCCTCATCAGAAATGATGGGAAAACCAAGCTGGAGGGACTTCAGCTCGATATGTTGATATGGCGAGCCGACAATGTAGTTAATCTATGCGAGATGAAATACACGAAAGAGCCTTATGCAATTGATGAAAAATATTCTGAAATACTGAATTCACGCGCAGAAAAGTTTTCCGGGCTATATAAAAAGAATATTCCGCACATCACCTTAATTTCTCCGAAAGGATTAAAATTCAACAAATATTCTTCCGCTGTACAATCTACAGTGTCATCGAATG
Source organism: Bacteroidales bacterium (assembly GCA_024401635.1). Classification (GTDB taxonomy): domain Bacteria; phylum Bacteroidota; class Bacteroidia; order Bacteroidales; family UBA932; genus Cryptobacteroides. The sequence goes on along the minus strand of JAKSKP010000031.1, from coordinate 10,367 downwards.
AACTCTTCAAGTAAGTATACAACAAGTGACGAAAATGCAAACCAAAGAAGAAAAATACGCCGCCCTGCTTCCAGTTGTCCATTCGCTTATGAGCGGCGAGGATGACGAGATAGCCAGAATGGCCAACCTCGCAGCCCTGCTGCATCACGAATTCGGATTCTGGTGGACGGGATTCTACCGCGTGAGTGAAACGGATGACCTCGTCCTTGGGCCTTTTCAGGGGCCGCTCGCCTGCACAAGAATTCAACTTGGAAAGGGAGTCTGCGGAACCGCCTGGGCCGAGGACAGGACGGTTGTCGTTCCGGACGTTTCGAAGTTCCGCGGACACATCGCCTGTTCGAGCGAGTCGAAGAGCGAGATAGTCGTGCCGTTAAGAAGTCACGGTCAGGTTGTCGCCGTGCTGGATATTGACAGCAGGGAACTTGGCACCTTCGACAAAACAGATGCCTTGTGGCTCGAAAAGATAGCCGCCTGCGTCTATGGACCGCAACGGGACATATGGTTTGCCGCGGGGTGTTTCTGGGGAGCGCAGAAATTCTTCAAGATGGTTCCCGGCGTGGAGTTCACGGAAGTGGGATTCGCCAACGGATGGGAGCAAAATCCGACATACCAACAGGTATATACGGACACAACGGGCCATGCGGAGTGCGTTCACGTGAGGTACAATCCGGAGATAATCTCGCTGAAGGAACTGGTCCGGCTGTACTTCAGGATCATCGACCCTCTTAGCCTGAACAAGCAAGGGGAAGATGAAGGGACAAGATACCGCACCGGAGTGTATTACGAAGACGAACGTGACTTCGACATCCTGTCAAAGGAGTTCTTCAAATTAGAAAAGAAACTTGGCTGCGAGTTGGCCGTAGAACTTCGCCACCTCATCTGCTTCTACAGAGCCGAAGAATACCACCAGGATTATCTGGATAAGACTCCTGGAGGATACTGTCACCTGAGCCCGGAAATGTTCAAACTTGCCGCTGAGTACAAGAAGAAATGAGCCTGTTCTTGCGGAACACTCTGTCGGCGATGAGCGCTATCGCTCCGTCTGACATCACGTTGCAGGCTGTGCCGAAACTGTCCATCACGATGTAAAGGGTTATCATCAGCGCCTGGTCCGCTCCGGTAAATCCCAGGACGGAGGAGAGCACTCCCAACGTCGCCATTATCACGCCGCCGGGAACACCGGGAGCGGCTACCGCCGTGATTGCCGAAAGCATTACGAAGCGTAGCATGAGTCCGGGTGAATATGGAATGCCCTGCAGCATCATTATGGCAATGGCGCAGGCGGTGATTTTCATCATTGATCCGGGCATATGGATGGTAGCACACAAGGGAACCGTAAAATTGCCGATGGGCTCGCTGATGCCGCATTTGCGGGTGCAGGTCAGCGTGACGGGAATCGTGGCGGCACTGCTGGACGTGCCCAGGGCGGTGAGATAGGCGGGAAGCATTGAGATCAGGCTCCTGAAGGGGTTCTTCCGGGAAATGGCGCCGGCTATGCAGAAGATCGCTATGAGCCATACAAGACTCATGGCAAAGATTACTGTGATTATCTTTGCGAAAACTTCCATCACGGGAAGCATCTCGTCCGTGTTGGCCATTTTGAGGAATATGCCGAAAATATAGATGGGGAGCAGGGGTATCAGGGTGACGGAAATTGCCTTTGTGACAATTTCCTCGAAGTCGAAGATCACGTTCTTCAGATAGTCCTTGCCCGTGAACGCAAGCAGGGTTCCGACCAGGAAGGCGAGAACCAGAGCGGAGGTGACGTCCATCAGGGCGGGGATGTCCAGGGTGAAGAACGGTTCTATCGGGGCCTCGGTATTGCCTTCGGCGATGTCTAGCTGTATGTCTCCCAACAGCCTGGGGAATATGAAGGAACTGGCCCCGTATGAGAAAGCGCCGGCCGTCACGCTTGAGAAATATGCCAGTGCTATCGTGAAGATCAGCATCTTGCCGGCATCGGAGCCCATCCTGCATATGGCCGGCGTGACCAGCCCGACTATGATGAGGGGCACCATGAATCCTATGTACTGGGAGAATATGTAGTTGAATGTCGTGAAAATCCTGATTGCCGGTATGGGCAGGACCTGGCCGAGAAGGCATCCCAGAACGCAAGCTATGAGGACTCTCCAAATCAGGGCTATCTTTATCTTCTTCATATGCTGGACGGACTATTTGTTTGTAAAGTTACTCTATTTTTGAACATATTGCAGTATTATTGCTATTTTTGCGTAATGCAAATCAAATTCTGAGACAATGAAAGTCATCAACCTCGGCGAGCACAGTTCGTCTCTCAACAGCATCATCGCCCGGATGCGCGACAGGGAGATCCAGAAGGACAGGGCAAAGTTCCGTGACAATCTCTACCGGGTAGGCCAGATCTTCGGTTATGAGGTCAGCAAGACTCTGGACCATAACAGAATAAGTGTGAACACCCCTCTTGGCGAGGCAATTGTCGACGTGCCCACGGACAAGGTGGTGGTGGCGACCATACTGAGGGCGGGCCTTCCTCTCCAGCAGGGGGTGTTGAGCTGCTTTGAAAATGCCGACAGCGCATTCATAGCCGCATACCGCGCCTATGACGAACATCAAGGCATCAAGGTTTTCACCAGCTATTGCGCCACGCCCCATCTGGAAGACAGGACAGTGATAATGGCCGATACAATGCTCGCAACAGGGACTTCGCTTCTTGACGGAATCAAGGTGCTCACGGAGAAGCGCGGCGAACCGTCCGGTCTGCATCTGGTGTGCCCCATTTCGAGCGCGAACGCCGTGGAGACTCTTCAGAAGGAACTCTCCGATGACGTGACCCTGTGGGTCGCCACCATAGACCCCCAGCTCAACTCCAAGTCCTACATAGTACCGGGGCTCGGTGATGCCGGCGATCTCTGTTTCGGCGAAAAATTATAGAATCAGAGCTGCTTTATCTTCGATACCAGTTCGTCTATGCTGTGGCAGAACTGTACCATGTCGGCTGACTCGCTGAGGAAGCCGTTGCGCTTGGTTGTGGCCACCTGCTGCTCAAGCCCGTCATAATATCCGAAGACGTTCAGCACATAGCAGACCTTGTCGTGCAAGCCTATCTCGTTGCCGACGGCGAAGGTGAAAAGTTCGTCCATGGTGCCGTAACTGCCGGGAAGCACTACAGCACAGTCCGACAGCTTCTCCATCGTGTCCTTCCTTTCGGCGAAATCCCTGACGAATACGGTCTGCGTGAGGCCCTCCTTGAGTATTTCGACGTTCATCGCCTGCACCTCTCGCTTGCCTCCGAATCCGGTGGGGAATACTCCTGTTATCCGGCCTCCGGCTTCCAGCACACTGTCCGCCAGAATGCCCATAGTGCCCACGGCGGCACCACCATAGACGACCTCGATGCCGGCTTCGGCCATACTGCGTCCGAAACTTTGTACCGTTTGTTTGAAGATGGGGGAATTGCCTTCGGAAGAACCCAGATAGACGGCAACGGCCTTTGTTTTCTCAGCACTCATACTGCACTCCTGTTTTTTTGCAAAGATAACCAAAATTAATTCGTATATTTGAAAGATTAATCTGAAAATAACCGAATCATTGTCAGCAATGAAAAGTCTCCGCCTTCTCCTGCCGTTGCCTTTTGGCGCACTGATTGCCTTCTTCGCAGGCTGTGCCCCCGTTTCCGGCGAGGACTGTCCGCTCGTAGAACCCCTTGACGCTTCCGTCTGGGCATCTTCTGTCTGGATTGCTGCCGCGGATGCTCCCGTGATGTCGGAAGAGGTGACAAGCTACAGCCGTTCGGCAGACGGAGCCAGCTGGTTCGTCGCCCCTGTAAAGAATGAAGGCAGGGTGGTTTCCGCAAAATGGATGACCACCGGTCTTGGTGTATATGACATATTCGTGAACGGCGAGACTGTGGGCAGGGAGATACTCAAGCCGGGTTATACCCATTATGAAAAGACGAAAATCTCATTCACGTATGACGTCACCCCGCTTATGGATACGAAGAAGGGGGCGGAGAACGTGTTTGCGGCCCAGTCGACCCCGGGCTGGTGGGCGGACAAGATAATCACTCCGTCCGGCACTCAGGGTATGATAGGACGCAAGCCGGCGTTCAAGTCCGTTCTGGAACTCAGGTATTCTGACGGCAGCGTCAGGCTTTTCGGCACCGATACCCTTTCCTGGAAAGCCGGTGTGGGAGGCCCTGTGACGCACGCGGCCATTTTCGACGGCGAAGAATATGATGCGCGCGAACTGCCTCTTTACCTGACGCCGGAGAAACTGGCAACCCCGGAACTCTTCACCGGATTCGATGGGGAGATAGTGCCTACGGCGGGCGCCGAGATATACTATCGTGAAGACCTGGCCCTCGCGCCGGTAAAGGCATATACCTGGAAAGGTGTGGAAGGAAACGGCGAGGATGCATACGGCAAGGTTGTCGTAGTCAACGAATACAAGGACGGTGAGCCTATGGTGATAGAGCCGGGCGAGACCCTTGTGGTGGATTTCGGACAGAACTGCGCCGCAGTTCCCTCGTTCGTATTCGATGCTCAGGAAGGCACCAGTCTCCTGTGTCTGCCGGGAGAGTTGCTCAATGACGGCAACGGAGCGCATGAACGCGGTATGGACGGCCCGGAAGGCAGTGTGCACCGCCTCAATCTCAGGACTCCCGATACGGCTATGTTGTTGAAATACACTTTCGCATCTTCCGACAAGCCGGTCTGTTTCCGTCCGCGATGCACTTTCTACGGTTACCGTTTCATATCGGTGACGGCGGATGCCAGGGTCGTGGTGGAGAGTGTCAGGTCCATCCCTGTTTCCTCAATTACCAAAGAGATGGAGTCGGGTGTGATAACTACTGGCAACGAGCTTGTCAATAAATTGATTTCCAATACTGTATGGGGGCAGCGCTCGAACTATCTTTCCGTGTCTACGGACTGCCCGCAGCGCAATGAGCGCCTCGGCTGGACCGCGGATACCCAGGTGTTCTGCGAAACGGGTACCTTCTTCGCCAATACGGACAGGTTCTTCCACAAGTGGCTCCGCGACCTCAGGGACACGCAGAGTGAAAAAGGAGGATTCCCCGGGGTGGCCCCCGCCGCCCAGTACGGCAACGAGGAAAGGGCGATGATGCGCGTCGGTTGGGCTGATGCAGGTATAATTGTCCCCTGGACGGTATGGAAGCAGTTCTCTGACGTAAGCATAATCGATGAATGCTGGCCTGCGATGGAGAAATTCATCAACCACGTTTATGAGACCCGGTATGACCAGTATGTCAATACTGCGGAGAACAGCAACTACCAGTGGGGCGACTGGCTCAGCTATGAGTCGGCGGCCGGCCCTGGCAGGAGCATCTATGGAGACAAGGGCCCTCTTCCCGAGGTGCTCGACTATTGGAACTATCTGTGCGCATCATACTGGATAATGGACGCGGGGATGATGCGCGATATGGCAGCGGCCAGCGGTCGTGACGCTTCGCGCTTCGAAGCGATGCAGGCGGAAGCAAAGGAGTATGTGCGCGAAAAATTCCTGACGGAGAACGGAGAATTCAGGAACGCCATACTGAACACTATGCAGACTCCTGTTCTGTTCGCCCTCAAGAACGGCTTGCTCCAGGGCGGGGCGAAAGAAAGGGCGATAGCCGGCCTGCGCGAGAACTTCGCCGCCCACGGCAATTGCCTCCAGACCGGTTTTCTGGGTACGTCCATACTGCTCGAAACCTTGACTGACAACGGAATGGCCGATATCGCCTACGAACTTCTGCTCCAGCGCAAGAACCCCAGCTGGCTGTATTCCGTCGACAACGGAGCGACCACGATATGGGAAAGATGGGACAGCTATACGCTGGACAAGGGAATGGGACCCAAGGGTATGAACAGTTTCAACCATTATGCCTACGGCGTGGTGTGCGCCTGGATATGGAAGACAGTTGCAGGGATTGCCGCCGATCCCGCCGCCCCGGGCTTCAAGCATATCATAATGAGGCCGCTGCCCGACAGACGCATCGGCAGTGTGGATGCACGATATCAGTCTGCAGCCGGTCTGATAACCAGTTCCTGGAAATATGAGGGGGATACCTGGGTCTGGAACTTCACCATTCCCAAGGGGTCGACAGCATCCGTAACCCTTCCCGGTTCCGGAAAGACGGAAGAATATTCCGCCGGCTCCTACAGACTTACAATTGCCGGAATAAAAAAAAACTCTGAAATGAATACATTCAAGAAATCCGGCCACATAGTAGATGTGGTCAACAAGGTCCTGTTCGACGGAACGGTAGAGGTTGCGGACGGCAGGATAGTATCCATAAGCACGGATACCGTACCCTCGAACGCCCCTTACATTATGCCGGGATTCGTGGATTCCCACATACACATAGAGAGTACGCTGCTCACCCCCGAGCATTATGCGGCGCTTGCCGTAGCCAAGGGGCTCGTGGCGGTGGTTTCCGACCCTCACGAAATTGTGAACGTCGCGGGTCTTGACGGCTTCGAATTTATGGTAAGGAACGGAGGCAAAGTGCATTTTCATTTCAACTTCGGCGCACCTCCCTGTGTGCCTTGCACCGGCTTCGAAACATCCGGGGCTGTAATAGATGCCAAAACCATAGAGAAACTGCTTTCGCGTGACGAGGTGTACGGAGTGTCGGAGTTCATGAACGCCTTCGGGGTTCTGACAGGCGATGCCGGATGTCAGGCAAAACTTGATGCGGCCCGCAAGGCCGGCAAGCCCGTGGACGGTCACGCTCCAGGCCTTTCCGGCGATGACCTCCGCAGATATGCCGCTGCCGGAATCAGCACGGACCACGAGTGCGAGACCGTAGAGGAGGGAAGGGAAAGGATAAAATGCGGAATGCTGGTACAGATACGAGAGGGCAGTGCTGCGGAAGATTTCGATACGCTCGCTCCGCTGCTTGCGGAATCAGAGGACAAACTGATGCTGTGCAGCGACGACAAATATCCCAATGAACTGAAGGAGGGCTACATCGATGCTATGGTCAGGAATGCGGTGGCCAAGGGCTATCCTTTCTGGAACGTGCTCAATGCCGCCTGTGTCACCCCCGTGCTGCATTACGGCCTGAAGAGCGGCATACTCCGCAAGGGTGATAACGCTGATTTCATAGTTGTGGACAATCTGAAGGACTTCAACGTGCTGGAGACCTACGTTGACGGAATAAGGGTTTATGGTGACGGAGCCCTGTGCAGCGAAAACTTCGTTCGTGACGCCTCACCCGAGACTGAATATCCCAACCAGTTCAATGCCGATCCCATCACGGTTCAGGACATCAGGGTGCCCTACGAAGGCGGTCGTCTGAAAGTTATTACGGCCGAAGACCTGTCGCTGCGTACGGGTATGGAACTCGTCGAGCCGCGTGTCGAGGACGGATGTGTGGTGCAGGATGTAGGGAATGACATACTCAAGATAGTGGTCTATAACAGATACGTGAAGGCAAGACCTCAGGTGGCTTTCATAAAGGGATTCGGACTGAAGCGCGGCGCCATGGGCTCCACCATAGCGCACGACAGCCACAATATAATCGCCATAGGTACCACTGACGAGGAGATAGTCCACGTGATAAACACTCTGGTCGAGGTCAAGGGCGGCCTTCTGATTTATGACGGGCAGTCCATCAGCGGCATCAATCTTCCTGTAGCCGGTCTGATGTCCTCGCTCGACGGGGATACGGTTGCGATAAAGTATTCGGCGCTCAAGACAATGGCACGTTCGCAGGGCTGTCCGTTCAACGCTCCTTTTATGACGATGGCTTTCATGGCCCTCCCCGTCATCCCGGATCTCAAACTCACGGACAAGGGACTTTTTGACGTCGGAAAGTTCGAATTCACCGGTTTGTTCGACTGATTCTGAAATGGACAGGAAGCTTCTGCTCATAGACGGCCACTCCCTGATCTTCAGGATGTACTACGCATTCCTGCGGCGTCCGATGATCAATTCAAAGGGAGAGGACGTGTCCATACTTTTCGGCTTTACCAAGTATCTTCTGGAACTGGTTGAAAGCGAGAAGCCGACGCACGTGGCCGTATGTTTCGACCCTCCCGGCAAGACGTTCAGGCACAAGCTGTTCCCAGAATACAAGGGCACCCGTCAGGCGACGCCGGAGTTGGTCATAGAGGCTCTTGAACCTCTTACCCGCCTATGCAGCGGCCTCGGTATGCCGGCGCTGACGGCCCCCGGCTCCGAGGGAGCTGACGTCCTTGCCCCCGTGGCGGTGAGCAGCGCCGCCGAGGGTATGACAGTCTATATGGTCACCCCGGACAAGGATTTCGGTCAGCTTGTTTCGGAAAGGATATTCCAGTACAAGCCCGGCAAAGGAGGTTCTGACAGGGAGATACTGGGCCCTTCGGAACTCTGTTCCAAACTGGGAGTCTCATCGCCGTCGCAGGTCATAGATATGCTGACAATCTGCGGTGACACCGCCGACAACGTACCCGGAGTAAAGGGCGTCGGGGAAGTGGGTGCAGCCAAACTTATCAGAAGCTATGGCAGCGTGGAGAACATATATGCCCATCTGGATGAACTTTCACCCAGACAGGCGGAAATGTTCAGGGAGGCGCAGGACCACATCGAACTGAGCAAGACTCTTGTCACGATAAAGACAGACATCGCTCTGGACACCACGGCGGATGATATGCTGCTCAAGACCGAACACGAAGCCACGATTGCGGAGTTGTTCGAGCATTACGAGTTCAATTCGCTCAAAAAATACATACATCTCTCCCAGGGACAGGTGGTGAGAACCGAGCCCGGAACAACGGTGGAGTGGACTGCGGTTCCGCCTTCCGACCTGTGCAGGGCAATACTTTCCGGGGGCAGATGCTCCATTTTCGCCGAGCCTGCCAGGGATGCTGGCGGCGTTGCTCCCGAGCTGACGCTCTCCGCTCACGGACGTGACGGAATTCTCGTGGCCGCCGGGACTTCAGAGACCTTCCGCGGAATTCTGGAAGACAGTTCCATAGTCAAGACAGGATTTGCCCTTAAACAGGTCTGGCATATTCTCCGTTCCTGCGGCATAGCGCTGGAAGGACGTCTGGAGGATATCGAACTGATGCATTATCTGGTCAATCCCGAGAAATCCCACAAGATTGAAGTACTTTCACGCACATATCTTGGCTACAATATGGAGGACGGGACGCCGTCAGACGAATCGGCCGAACCGGGCCTTTTCGATGCGCAGGACGTCGAACCGGACAGCCCGAAGGACCATTCCCGGGAAGCGGCCGTCGCCCTCCTGCTGGACGAAGCTCTGAATGCGGAACTGAAGTCGCTCGGGATGGATGGCCTGTATTCCGGAATAGAGGAGCCGCTTATCCGTGTGCTGGCGCGTATGGAAAGCGTCGGTGTGCGCGTGGATATGCGCATACTTGACGAATATGCACAGTCCCTGCGCAAGGAAGTGGCTGAAATCGAGGAAAGAGTGCGGCTCAAGACTGGCAGCCCCGACCTGAACGTCGCTTCTCCCAGGCAGGTGGGAGCCGTGCTGTTCGAGAAGCTTCGCATCGACCCTTCACTAAGGCCGAGGAAGGATGGAAAGATGGCCTATTCCACCGACGAGGAGACCCTGGCCCTGTATGCCGAGAATTTCCCCGTGATATACGACATACTGGATTTCCGTGCCGTCAAGAAGCTGCTGGGTACATATATTGAGCCTTTCGGCAACTGGGTGTCTCCGCGTGACGGACGTGTCCATACTACTTTCAACCAGGCTCTTACCGCCACCGGGCGTCTGAGTTCGTCAAAGCCGAATCTGCAGAACATCCCTGTACGCACGGAAAGGGGACGGGAGATAAGGAAGGCCTTCGTCTCTTCCGACGAGTCTAAGGTGATTGTGTCCGCGGACTATTCCCAGATAGAGTTGAGGCTTATGGCCCATTTCTGCGGTGATGCCAATATGCGTGAGGCCTTCTGCAAGGGTGAGGACGTGCACGCCATCACGGCATCCAAGATTTTCAATGTGCCTGTGGACGAAGTCACCGGGGATATGCGCCGTATGGCGAAGACGGCCAATTTCGGCATAATGTACGGAATCTCCGCTTTTGGTCTGGCTCAGCGTCTGCACATACCGAGGGTGGCGGCAAAGAAGCTCATCGAAGACTATTTCGCCAGTTTCCCTTCGATTCAGTCCTGGATCGAGAGCAACAGGAAGGAGGCGTCCGAAAGGGGATACGTCCAGACAATGATGGGGCGCAGGAGATATCTGCCCGACATAAACTCGCGCAATGCCACGGCACGGTCGCTGGCCGAACGCAATGCAGTAAACGCTCCCATACAGGGCACGGCCGCCGATATCATAAAGATAGCGATGAACAGGGTGGACGGATGCCTGCGTCAGGCCGGTCTCCGGAGCCGTATGGTGCTGCAGATTCACGACGAACTTGTCTTCG
>JAKSKP010000030.1 GCA_024401635.1 Bacteroidales bacterium | reverse complement strand
CCGAGTCTCTTTGCAACCTGAGATGCAGTCTCGCCTGCAGCTGCGGCCTTGCCGTGATAAGGACTGATATGTTTGGATGAGTGATCACAGTCGATACCAGTGGTCAAAGGATGACTCGCGTCAGAGTTGTCCTGATCGACAGGTACAATGAAGTTAATAGGATATGAAGTGTCAGTAATACCGATTTCAGTATTCTGCTCAAACTTCAAGTCAGCTCTACGAACGCAATCGATATAATTTCCGTCAACTGATGCATAACCGATGATTGCTCCAGGACTGTAGTTGTTTTCCTTGACTTTAGTGGCATAAACTTTCGAATTCCATGCGATGCAGTTCTTTACAGTATTGTCATGACCAAGGCATGAGGACGCTGAAGAAGAATCGAAGTGAGCCATACCAATAATGCCGCCTGTACCTGTTCCGGAAACAACTTCACAGAGGGCGATGCAGTTTTCAACGATCTGATGCTGGCCGTTGACGCCTCCAGCGATACCGCCGAAGCGCTGATGTCCGGTGCCGTCCTCAATAACAGAGCCTGTTACGATACAGTTGGAAATTTTTGTACCGTTGCAATCATCTCCCTTGTTGATGTAACCTACGATGCCACCACAATAGTTGCTGTTTGACTTTACAGTTCCGTTGAATGAACAACGATCTATGGATCCAGTACACATTGCTCCTACAATTCCGCCGGCACCAGTGTTACCGGTAACCTTTACAGTACTGTTGACAACGTGTACATTGGTTATCTGGCAGGAATGCTTGAAAGTGTCAGAAGTTCCGCCATAGCCGCCGATGATGCCAGCCTTTGATGCTGCGCTAATGGATGCGTCAGTGACTGTGAAATCGTAAACCTTGCCGAATACAACTCCGAAAATGGAAGCGTACGCGGATGTGGATACAAGATTCTTGATTGTCATTCCGTTACCGTTGAAGTCCACCTTCTTTGCGTAAGGTTTATCAGGGTTGATGGGCTGCCAGTCTATTCCGGTAAGATCAATGTCGTTCATCAGCTTGAAGTATGTGGGCTCATCTTTGTCGGTTCCGACTTCTTTGGTTTGGGCAGCCATCTTCAGCATGTCCTCAACCTCGTAGATAAGGTAGGGTTTGTCCTTGCTACCGTTGCCTTTGTCGATGTTAAGGGCGTAGAATGCGAAGTATGCTACAGCCAGGGAATCAACAGAAACCTTGGAAGAACCGGTAACGGCCTTCATAGTAACAGGCAGCACGTACCACTTGTCACCGGCCATTGTGTTCAGGTTGGTCACTGCAATGCTGCCTGAACGGGAATCCTTGTTGTACCTGTCGATAGTGACATTGTTCTTCACAAATGTGTACGCCTCCTCGGGGAGAAGTTCGGCCTGTTTCTCCTCGGGAACGAGAAGGTTGTACAGGTCAACGTAGTCCTGACCTCCGGTCTTGAATGTAGCTGTCAACTGATCCCTTACACCGGTATCAGTGGTCGTCGCGCAGAATGTCACGGTCACGGGAGTATTCTTGGGCAGGCTTGCGATGCTTATCTCGCTGGTGGCCTTGATAGAATAGGTTGCGGGACCGCCTTCGGGAAGTTCTGCAGTCTTCTTGCAGGATGCGAACATCGCCACAAGAGCCACAGCAAAAATATATGATATTTTCTTCATAATTAAATACTTAATTTAAAGATTATATAGTCCAACCGGGGTTCTGAACGAGGTTGGGGTTCAGCTGAATCTCACCGGAGGGGACAGGATAGAAATAATCCTTGGCCTCATCCCATTTGCCGGGAGTGTTCTTATGGAAGTTAACCATACCTTTCGTGTCCTCACTGAGGAAAATTCCTTTACCAAGCTCCAGCTTGTAGGTGGCTTTTACTGATTCGTCCAGCTTGCCTGCCTCGTAGATATACACGTCGTTGTTGCCGTCCCTGTCGAGATCATAGACACCGGGGCCGGGGAAATACATACCGTACATCTGAGCCTCGAGGATCTTGCCCTCTTTCCAGCGGAGAAGGTCATTGTACCTGTGTCCCTCCTGGCCGAGCTCAACGAGACGCTCGCGGCGGATTTCGAGAACGACAGGATTCTTGCAGTTCTGATAACCGCCCCACTCCTTGTTGATAAGGAAAGGATCAGCCTCTGTGATATTTGCCAGAATCATGGCAGGCATACCTACCCTGCTGCGCAGAGGAGTGATGGATTTGTCAAGGTCATCCTGGGTGATAGTACCGAGTTCGGCCTTGGCCTCGGCAAAGTTGAGGTAAACCTCACCTGCGCGGAAGATGATAAGGTCGTTGTCAGACTTTCCGTTGGCATCGTGGATGTACGCCTCACCGGGAGCCTGCTGGAACTTGGTAAGCTGATAACCGCTGATGGTTGAAGTGAACCAGGGAGCCTGGGTGACAGACTCGCCAATCCTCTTGAAACCGGGAGTTACGATGCTCTGTGCAAGACGGGGATCGCGGCCCTGAGTCTCCTCATAGAACTGCATTGTCTCCCAACCGGGTTTGTCTGTGAAGCGTGAACCGTCAGCCATAAGGTAGGAAGCGACGGCCTTGCGGCTCATACCGAGGCAACCCATTGTGGTTGCAAAAAGGATATTGTTCACGTTGTGGGACTTGCCGTAGCTGATGTTGTAGTTCTCGGCGAGGATGACCTCGTTTGCTGCAGCGTGGTCGGCAAATTTGTCGGCTGCGAAGAGCATACGGTAGTCCTCCTTGTGATTGCCGGTGGAGTAAATCTTGTAGTTGCTGTTGTCTATGAAATTCTCGGAAACCTCGGCGCATTTGGTAAGATACCAGGCGGCGTCGTGAGCGTTCTTGACTGAATCTGGAACTACATAATTGTGATATTTGCGGAAAGTACCCTCGAACAGGGTGACCCTTGAAAGCAGAGCCATCGCAGTCCACTTGTTGACGGTGTAAACTGTATGCTCGGAGGAAAGGTTCGCAATTGCAAACTCAAGGTCCTCGATAATCTTGACCATAACCACTTCGCGGTTGTCACGGGGTTTGTACAGGTCAGCATCGGCAGAACCTACCTGATGATCATAGAAGGGAACGTCACCGAAAACCCTTATCTTATTGTAGTAGAAATAAGCCCTGAAGAAGCGTCCGATAGCCTCGTAATAGGTGCGGACTGCAGGGTCGGGGCATTGGCCCAAGTTGTCAAGCATTGTGTTGACTGTCCTGAGTTTTGTCCAAACCCAGCCCTCTTCGCTGTTGGGAACCTGGCGGTTTCCCTTGACCTCTTTCAGTTGAGCCGTACCATAGATATTGTCGCAGTTGTCGAAGGCAATCATGCCATCCCTGACATTGTCCCTCGAATCACCGGGGAACATTGAGTAGAAAGAGTTGCTGAAAGCCTGAAGACCAGCCTCAGAGGCGAAGAAATCGCCGTCTGACATCTGGGCCAGAGGGAATTTGTTCAGTTTCTCGGTGCAACCGAAGAGAACGAACGAAGCAAGAATAATGTATAAAATCTTTTTCATATGTTCCGATTTTTAGAATGACAGGTCAATACCGAACATAAATGTCTTCTGGAAGCCATAAGTCCTGACCCTTGCTGTAGCATTGCCTACCCTACCGTTGGCCGTGTTCACAGCAGCAGCTGCCGCCTGACTTGCCTGCTCGGGATCGATGTATTTGCTGTGCAGACCGGGGCAGAGGTAACCGAGGTTCTCGCCCGTGAAGTAAATCCTGAGGTTCTTGATTTTGGCTTTGCTCAGAATCTTGGAAGGAAGAGTGTAGCCGAATGTCACGTTCTTCACGCGGCAGTAGCCGATTTCCTGGAGATAACGGTCGTTGATGGCACCGAGCTCACGTGACTCTGACAATGCAACGTATCCACGGGGACGGGGGAAGTATGCATTGGGGTTTTCGGGGCTCCAGCACTGCTCGAGAAGATCGCTGGGGATGAGGCCAGTGTAAGGCCTGTTGTACAGGGTCCAGAAAGGTGAACATTCACTTTCAGGATACCACTGCTGTTTGCCGACACCCTGGAGGAAGATTGAGAAGTCGAAGCCGAAATACCTCAGGCCAAGGTTGATACCGTAGTTGAAACGGGGCTGTCCGTTACCTATGAGCCTGCGGTCACCGGGGTTGTCAACGGTTCTTTCACCATACTCAATCTTGCCGTTGCCGTTAAGGTCGGCGAAAATCATATCACCTGCCTTCAAGCCCAAATCACCGGCACTCTGGTTGATGATGTCGTTTACAAGGCTCTGGTCAACTTCGCGGGCTGCCGCAGCCTCGTCTGACTCGAAAAGGCCTTCGATATGCCAGCCCCAGATTTCACCGTACTGCATTCCTTCCCAATATTTCTTTGTGAAGGCTCTTTCGGGGTTATCGAACTTGGTGATGTGGCTGACATAGTCACTGAACACAACTGAAGCACTGTACTCGAGAGGATAGTTGCCGAGCTTAACCTGGTCTTTCCAGGATACTGACAGCTCATAACCCTTGGTACGCAGGCTTGCGTTGTTCATCTTGGGAGAATCGGCACCGTAAACTGCGGGAAGGGCGATACCTGCCGTAAGCATATCCTTGGTGTCACGGATGTAAGCCTCACCGGTGAAGTTCAAACGGTTGTTCAGGAAGCCCATATCCACACCTATGTTGTGCTGCTCGATGGTCTCCCAGGTAAGGTCGGATGCGTTAGGTGCGGAAATTTCAGCGCTGATGGGTTTGTCACCGCCGAGAAGATAGCTCTGCTTGCCGACTGTAACTTTACGCAGATAATCGTAGTAGCCTACCTGCTGGTTACCGAGTTTACCGTAAGAGTAACGTACCTTCAGAAGGTTCATCACGTCCTTTGCGGGTTTGAAGAAATTCTCCTCTGAAATCTTCCATCCTATTGAACCTGAAGGAAAGAAACCCCAGCGGGAATCCTGGTGGAAGCGTGAGGAACCGTCATAACGTCCTGAAAGCTCAACGAGGTATTTGCCCTTGTAGTCATAGTTGATACGGCCGAAGAAACCGGCGATGGCATATTCGTTCTGACCACCTGAATTCTCATAATATTTTCCTCCCTCAGGATCTGCGGGGTCGGGACCGAGAAGGTTGAGGTCAGACAAGGTTTCTGTAAGAAGATAACGGCCCTTTGCGGTCACGTCCTTGAGGTGCTTGGTCTCATAGTTGAAACCGGCCATCACCTTGAGGTTGTGAGCACCGGCGAAGGTATCGCTGTATGTACCGTAGAGGTTCACGGCATGATACCTGTGGGTTGATGTTGCCTCTGAAAGTTCGTCCTGCCAGTAACCCGAATCAAGAGTGGCTATTTCACCGGGATACTTTGAATATTGGCAGTTGACACCCCTGTTGAAATTAGATTTGTTGTACTGAGTGTAGGTGTAGTTACCCTTGACCTCCAACTGCTTGATGGGGTGGAGAGTAAGCTCTACAGTATTTGAGAAGTTGCTGACTTTGTCCTCGTTTCTGAAACCGGGGTTGTCAACCGTAAGGTGCATACCGTCGGTAACGGTGTAGGTGTTGTACTGTGTTGTATAAACACCTGTTCCGTCAGGGTTGCATACAGGATAGCTGGCAAGGGCGTGAACGTGCATCTTGTCGAAGAGCTGGCCTACACCGCTGTCACCGGGATAAGAGTAAGTGCTTGTAAAGAAGCTGGTGTTGTTGGAAACGTTCAGCCACTTGGTCACGTCGAGGGACAGTTTGCTACGGAGACTGTACTTCCTGTAGATATCAGGATTCTGCCTGAACATACCCTGCTCCTGGTTGTAGTTGCCGGAGAGGAGGTACTTGAAGTTCTTGGCATTGCCGGTCAGGGTCACTGAGTGGCTCTGTGTGGGCTTTATGTCATTGAAGTAATGATGGTACCAGTCAGTGTTGGCGTAGTAGTTGTAAACCTCCTTTCCGTCCTTTGTGGAAACGGTTACCCAGGGACGGTCGGGGTTCTCGGTGACGTCGTTACGGCGTGCCCAGAGTTCCTCCATACCCTGCTCGTCATACTTGGCGTAGAGAGTGGGGTCGTAGGTTCCGAAGAACTTGTTGTTCATCATCACTGAATAGTAACCGCGGGTCTCGTAGTCAGTGCTAGTGGTAGGGGTTGTGAAACCGAAACGGCCGCTGTAGGAAATGGTGGGTTTGCCGTCACTTGAGTCACCGCCGTTCTTGGTGGTTACGAGAATCACACCGAAGGATGCACGCGCACCGTAAACGGCAGCAGCGGAAGCGTCCTTGATTACTGAGATTGACTCTACGTCAGTTGCGGCGACTCTCTGGAGGTCACCCTCTACACCGTCCACGAGAACGAGGGGGCTACCGCCGCTGATTGAGTTCCAACCGCGGATGTTGATGTTGGCAGCCTCGCCGGGACGGCCTGTAGGGCTGCTGATGTTCAAACCGGGAACAACACCCTGCAGCATATGGGCCACGTCGAGTGATGAACGGTTCTGAAGTTCCTTGGATTCCACAACTGTGAGGGCGCCGGTCAGGTTGCTCTTCTTCTGAGAACCGTAACCTACGACAACAGTTGCATCAAGAAGCTGGGAGTCTTCCTCGAGAGTCACCTTGACTGTTCCCTGGGTAGGCTGTACCGTAACTTGTACGGTAGAATAACCGAGGCAGGAAACTTCAAGAACAACGGGAGTCTCGCCCATCTTGAATGAGAATTTTCCGTCCAGGTCGCTGACGGTTCCGATTTTGCCGTCAGTGGACATTACTGCAGCACCCATAATGGCCTGTCCGTTGTTGTCCACAACGGTACCGGTCACTGTGCTCTGGGCGAAAGCAGCAACGCTGAACAGAAATGCGCAGAATGAGACTGCGATAAAACTAAACAGTTTTTTCATCTTTTTCTGTTGATTGGTTAATAATTGAGTTAATAGTTGGTTATTTCTTGATAACGTTATACGACAAAAAAAGCTATATCCTAAACGGACATAGCTTACAATACTATATATAATTTATTGATTTATAATTATTTACATACCCCCCCCTGGTCACGTTAAACAAGGTGACGATATTGAGTATCACGCGGCTGGCCTTCTCCATACTCTCGAGGGGCACGAATTCCAGCTTGCCGTGGAAATTGAGTCCGCCTGCGAAAATGTTCGGGCAGGGCAGTCCCATATAGCTCAGGTTCGCTCCGTCGGTACCGCCGCGTATGGGCTGCACCTTGGGCTCGATGCCTTCCTTTAGCATAGCCTCCTTGGCTATATCGACTATATGCATATGAGGCTCGACCTCCTTGCGCATATTGAAGTACTGGTGCTTGACGGTAAGGGCTGCTGTGCCCTCGCCGTATCTGGCGTTTATGAAATCGCAACACGCGGCCATCACCTTCTTCTGCTCTTCGTGCTTTGCAAGGTCGTGGTCGCGCAGTATATAGTTGAGTGTTGTCTCCTCAACAGTGCCCTCTATGCCTATGAGGTGATAAAATCCCTCATAGCCGCAGGTATATTCGGGCTTCTGCTCGGCAGGAAGCAGGGAATTCAATTCCATAGCCACCCTCATAGAATTGAGCATCTTGTCCTTGGCGTAGCCGGGATGTATGTTGCGTCCCTTTATGATGACGGTCGCTGCGGCGGCGTTGAAGTTCTCGAACTCAAGTTCGCCCACGGCTCCGCCGTCCATAGTGTAGGCATAGTCCGCACCGAATTCCTTGACGTCGAACCTGACCACGCCACGGCCTATCTCCTCGTCGGGAGTGAAGGCTATGCAGACATCTCCGTGCCTGAACTCGGGATGTTCCACAATATATTCGGCCGCGGCCATTATTTCGGCCACACCGGCCTTGTCATCGGCTCCGAGAAGGGTTGTGCCGTCGGTTGTGATTATGGTCTGTCCCTTGTAGTCAAGAAGTTCGGGGAAATCTGAAGGCCTGAGATAAGCGCCGCTGCCCTTGAGCAGTATGTCGCCGCCGTCATAACCGGAGATTATCTGGGGTTTCACGTCCTTGCCGGATGCGTCGGGAGCCGTGTCCACGTGGGCGATGAAGCCCACTGCGGGAACGCCTTTCGCATCGGTGTTGGCAGGAATCCTGGCCATCACATAGCCGTATTCGTCCAGGACGGCAGGAATGCCCATCGCCTGGAGTTCGTCACGCAACATTCCGAGCAGGTCCAGCTGTTTTGACGTGCTGGGCTGCGAAGAGCTGTCTTCGTTGCTCTGCGTATCCACTGAGACATATCTCAGGAACTTGTCGAGTATCTTCTCCATCCGGTCTTATTTAGATGCGATTCCCGGCCCGTCCGTTGCATCCTTCTTCAGGACGTTCAACACGAACCAAAGGATTATACCTATATATATAATACAGGCCAGGGGGTTGGTCCACCAGCCCTCAGCCATCCACAAATCAACTCCGGCAAATTTCAGTATAGCGGAAACGACCCCCATCAGGGCACCGCCGGCAATGAATCCGGAAGCCATCAGGGTTCCCTTTTCGGCCCTCGCCTTGTTCACAGCCGCGTCCTTGCTGCGGGTGGATACGAACCACGAGGCGGCGCCGCCCACCAGCAGGGGAAGGTTGAGTTCTATGGGAATGAACATACCCAGGGCAAAGGCGAGCGCAGGCACCTTGAACAGCGTAAGTATACAGGCTATGGCAGCTCCTATGGCATACAGCAGCCAGGGTGCGCCGCCTCCGTTCATCAGAGGATCTATCACGGCCGCCATCGCATTGGCCTGCGGGGCTACCAGCGCATTCTCGCCGGTAAAGCCGTAAGCCTTGTTGAGAACTATGATGACACCACCCACCGTGGCGGCTGCCACGAGTGTGCCCAGGAACTTCCAGCTCTCCTGCTTGCGGGGAGTCGTTCCTATCCAGTATCCTATCTTGAGATCGGTGATAAAGCCGCCGGCCATACTGAGAGCCGTGCACACGACACCGCCTATGATAAGGGCGGCCGTCATTCCCGAAGTGCCCTTGAGCCCTGCGGCTACCATCACCAGGGATGAAAGTATCAGGGTCATCAGCGTCATTCCGCTGACGGGGTTGCTGCCCACTATGGCTATTGCGTTCGCCGCAACGGTAGTGAACAGGAAAGCGATGATGCCTACGACCAGAACTCCTATCAGCGCGTGCCACAGATTGTGAACCACACCGAAGAGGAAGAACAGGAACACCACGACAAGAGTCAGCGCTATGCCTATCGCTATGGTCTTCATCGAAAGGTCACGGTCAGTACGCAGGGATTCGGTTGCCTTCACCGAGCCTTTCTTCAACTCGCCGGCGGCAAGGGAGACAGCGCTCCTGATGACACCGAACTGCCTGCATATGCTTATCACGCCGGCAGCCGCTATGCCGCCTATGCCTATATGGCGGGCGTAGGTGGTGAATATCTGCTGTGCGCTCATCTGCCCTACTGTCTGCGTCAGGCCGCTGTGCATAAGGTCAAGCACCTGACCGCCCCAAATCAGATTCATCAGGGGAATGATGACCAGCCATACGAGGAACGAGCCGCAGCATATCACGAAAGCATATTTGAGCCCTATGATGTAACCGAGTCCGAAGACAGCGGCACCGGTATTAAGCTTGAGCACCAGTTTGGCCTTGTCCGCAATGGCCGCGCCCCAGGAGGTCATAGCCGTGCTGACGGTTTCGGCCCAGATACCGAAAGTGCTTGCCACGAAATCATACAGACCGCCTATCAGACCACTGACGAGAAGGGTCTTTGCTCCCTTTCCGCCCTCCTCGCCGCTGACGAGCACCTGAGTGGTGGCCGTAGCTTCGGGGAAAGGATATTCTCCGTCCTTCTCCTTGACGAAATATTTGCGGAAAGGTATGAGGAAAAGTATGCCCAGCACACCGCCCAGAAGGGACGAGAGGAATACTTTCGTGAAATCCACGGTAAGTTCGGGATATTTGGCCTGAAGTATGTACAGGGCCGGGAGAGTAAAAATAGCGCCGGCAACGACAACTCCGCTGCAAGCGCCTATCGACTGTATTATCACATTCTCTCCGAGAGCATTCTTTCGGCCTGTCGCACTGCTCAGGCCCATTGCAATGATGGCTATCGGAATGGCCGCTTCAAAGACCTGACCGACCTTGAGCCCCAAATAAGCTGCGGCGGCCGAAAACAGTACCGTCATCAACAAGCCGACTGCGACGGAGTAGGCCGTCACTTCGGGATAATTCTTATTGGGCTCCAAAAAGGTCTTCATTGATAACCGAATTCTTCGCTTACTGAAAGTAAGCAAAGATACTCAATTATTTTGAAAATGATATCTTTTTATTAAAAATCGAACCAAATCAGAGCATTTTCTCCAAAGATTTCATCATTTTCCGCACATTTGCCCTGTTGTACAGAACTTCATACACCATATCGGCGATGGGCATGCTGATGCCGGAGACGGAGGTGATATCGTGCAGCCCCTCGACGGCGAAATAACCCTCGGCTATCATAGTCATTTCGTTGAGTGCGCTCTTTACCGTGCATCCTCTGCCTATGAGAAGACCAAGACGGCGGTTGCGGCTGTAGGTGGAATAGCAGGTGACAAGAAGGTCCCCAAGGCAGTTGCGGCAATATCCGTAATCGTCGGAGGGGCTCAGGGAAGACAGGAAACCTGCCATCTCGGTAGCGCAGGCTGACACCAGGACAGCCAGGAAATTGTCTCCGTATCCCAGTCCGGACGCCATACCGGCGGCAATGGCGTAGATGTTCTTCATTATCGCCGCATACTCGATGGGCAGGACCATCGTGGAGTAGCTGAATTTCAGCTTGGGATTGCCGAAAATGGCCCCTATCGCCTTTGCATCCTCCAGGTCCTCGCAGGCCGCAGTGATATATGTCATACGACCGTTTGAAACCTCTTCGGCGTGGGTCGGACCGGATATTACGCAGAGCCTTGAAAACGATACGGAATACTTTTTGTTCAGGTACTGCGTGACTGTCGATTTCTCACCTGGAACTATGCCTTTGACTGCCGAAACAATGAATTTTCCGCCGATATCCTCGGTAAGGCCGGAGAGAAATTCTCCGATATATGCGGACGGCATCGCCATAAGCAGGATTCCGCTGTCGCGTACCACCGCGTTGATGTCGTCACTTGCACTGATGAGGTTGGCATCCAACTCGACATCAGACAGATATTTTGAATTAACCCTCTCTTTTACAATGCTTTCCAGAACCTCGCAGTTGCGTACATACCAGTTGACCTGATGGCCGTTGGAGGTAATCACCGAGACCAGGGCCGTGGCCCAGCTGCCATATCCTATGACTCCGATTTTCGGATTTTCGCACAAGTTCATAACCGTTACAGTTTCCTGCAAATTTATCTATAAATCACCACTTTCGGAAAAATAATGCTATATTAGCGAGACATTTTGAATCAAATATGAAAAGAAAATTCACATTTATCCTTCTGATTGCTTCGGCAATACTGATTACTCCGTACTACGGATGCAAGCCGACTTTGACTCAGGAGCAGAAAAAGGAAGAGGAAAAGAAGAAAGACGACCATTCGACGGCCGTCAGACCCGACCCCGCCAAAAACAAGAAATGGACGAAAAAGAGCATTGACGACGGCATTATATACTGGGAATTCAACGGCTTTGATGACGTGAGCGGAGCCTATCAGGATATCCACGTAACCGATATCGATATGAGCAAGGGCTGGAAGCTGAATATGTATTACGGCAAGGACGGGCAGAAAATCGCTTCGCAGGTCCATAGCATGTACAGGGCAACCGCTACCATAAACGCAGGCTTTGAGACATCCTCCATTTTCATCAGATGCAACGGAGAGACACTGCACACTATCGGAAACGACTATATGATCGGTACCGATATACCCAACTGGATGAACGACGGCGGAATCCGTTTCTCTGCAGACGGAAAGACCATAGAGTTCGTGAACTCACTGTGCGGCGACAAGGAAGGCGAATCCAAGTACGGAGCCGCCCTCGACAAACAGCGCGGCCTCTACCGCAATGACACGAATATGAAGGGCTGGCCCAACGTAATGTCCAGCGGACCGCTTCTCATCTACGACTACAAACCCTTCGGTGAGACTTTCGTGAACGTCTCACCCACAATTTACAACAATCTCCCCAGCAAAGACTCCCAGAACAGCCAGGGCGTACGCAATCCCAGGACGGCAATCGCCATGACAGGTCAGGGCAATCTTCTGCTGATTGCCGTGGACGGACGCAGCAGCGGGAAACGCGAGGGTTTCTCTGCCAAGGAACTGACAAAGTTCCTCGTAAAGTATTTCGACCCCGAATATGCACTGAACCTTGATGGTGGAGGATCCACCACCATGTGTGTGAGCTACTGCGGCGCCGAGAAGGATGTCGTGAACCATCCTTCCGACGCTGCCGGAGAGCGTACTTTAAGGACATTCTTCTATATCACAAAATAAAATGGCTAAAAACATGAAGAGAAAGCACACATTCATTCTGCTGTTGGTTTCAATGGTTCTCGTTTCACCCTATTACGGATGCAAGCCGACTTTGACTCAGGAGCAGAAAAAGGAAGAGGAAAAGAAAAAGGAAGAAGAAGAGAAGAAAGACGACCATTCGACGGCCGTCAGACCCGACCCCGCCAAAAACAAGAAATGGACGAAAAAGAGCATTGACGACGGCATTATATACTGGGAATTCAACGGCTTTGATGACGTAAGCGGAGCCTATCAGGATATCCACGTAGCCGATATCGACATGAGCAAGGGCTGGACGCTGAATATGTACTACGGCAAGGACGGTCAGAAAGTCGCCTCTCAGGTTCACAGTATGTACAACGCCACCGTGACCATAAACGCCGGGTACGAAACGTCTTCCATTTTCATCAGATGCAACGGAGAAACCCTGCACAGGATTGAAAACAACAAAATCAGCGGCACCGACATACCGAACTGGAAGAATGACGGAGGAATCCGTTTCTCTACAAACGGGAAAACAATCGAGTTCGTCAACTCCCTGTGCGGTAACAAGGAAGGTGAGTCAAAGTACGGAGCCGCCCTTGACAAACAGCGCGACCTTTACCGCAATGACACGAATATGAAGGGCTGGCCCAACGTAATGTCCAGCGGACCGCTTCTCATCTACGACTACAAACCCTTCGGCGAGACCTTCGTGAACGTCTCGGCCACTGTTTACAACAATCTTCCCAGTGAAGACCCTCTGCACCATCAGGGCGTGCGTCATCCCAGGACCGCCGTCGCCACCACCGGCCAGGGTAGCCTGCTGCTGATTGCCGTGGACGGGCGCACCAGCGGAAAACGCGAAGGCTTCTCTGCCAAGGAACTTACAAAATTCCTCGTAAAGTATTTCGACCCCAAATATGCGCTCAACCTTGACGGAGGCGGTTCCACAACTATGTGCGTGGAAGGTTGCGGCAATGAGAAAGAAGTCGTGAACCACCCCACCGACGCGGGCGGAGAACGTACGGTAAGAACATTCTTCTATATAACGAAATAACGAAATGAAAGCTTATAAATTTCCGGTGATATTCACCATTCTGGCCGTTCTGGCTTCCTGCGGAGGCAAAGACGGTAGTTCACAGCAGAAGAAGGAAGAACAGACAATCGACCCCCGGGCCGTCAGGAAAAGCGAGAATGTGCTGAACCTGGCTACATACAACGTGGGTGTGTTCAACAAGAGCGGAGTCAACAGCCTGTTCGACATAGTCAGGATGATGAAAACGCTGGATCTGGACGCAATCAGCCTCAACGAACTGGACAGTTGCAACACACGCAGCGGCAAGGGAGTGTATCAGTTGAAGGACTTTGCCGACGAGATGGGCAAATGGAACTACAACTTCGGTGGCGCCATCGCTTACAGGGAAGGAACCTATGGCATCGGAGCCGCAACTCCGCACAAGATATTGAACAAATGGTCAATAAAACTCCCGAAGTCGGATGACAAGGAAGTGC
Organism: Bacteroidales bacterium; assembly: GCA_024401635.1. Lineage (GTDB taxonomy): Bacteria > Bacteroidota > Bacteroidia > Bacteroidales > UBA932 > Cryptobacteroides. Next base: position 2,427 of record JAKSKP010000030.1, on the reverse strand, counting down.
GCGCCCTGTCCGTAATCGAGACTGAAAAATTCGTGTTCTGCAACACCCATCTCGGGCTCACGGAGAAATCACAGAAAGACCAGATCACTGTCATCAACAACTTCGTCAAGGAGCATTTCGCCAAATGCGCGAAACCCGTTTTCCTGTGCGGAGACATGAACGCGGAGCCACATCACGCTGCAATAGCCCAGCTTGAGGAAAGTTGGGAGATACTGAACGACAAGGATACCTTCACGTTCAGCACCTCCAATCCCGTGAAGTGTATAGATTACATTATGCTGTACAGGGACGCCAAAGGCTGCAATGTCGTAAGGACTTTCGTGGGAAGAGACCTGGGCAAGGGCGCCGCAGTGACGGCATCCGACCATTTCCCCGTATTCGTCCAGGTGGAACTCTGACAACGGGTCAGTTGTTTTCGTTATTTATCCAAATCTCGTCGATGAAAGTGAATCCCTTGTCGCCGTAACCGCGGTGCCATGAGGGTATTTCACCGAAGAGATGCGCCACAACGCGCACGTGGGTCGCCTTTGTGCTTTCGAATGAAACGGTCCATTCGGCTATCTGCACCTTGGGGTCGTCTATGGCCACATCCGAATCCCTGCGGCCCGCAAGGGTGAAGTGCACCCCGTCATCTGACAGGTAAACCTCCATGTCCCTGGGCATCCAGATATAGTTGTCCATGTCCTGGATGAAGCCTGCAGTGACGCAGAACACGTCCTTCTCGCCTTTCAGGTCTATGGTGACATCGACGTCCTTGCCCCAATAGCCCTGCCACAGTTTGACGTGCCAGTTCAGTTTGCCGCGTATGCCGTCCACCAGGGCATTGTCGCCTCCGGCTGAATAGTACTGGTCATATGCGGTATTGGGATGGGCCTCGTATTTCAAGGGGCCGGAACTCTTCTTCACCTTTCCGAAGTCTTCGGGGAACCAGGCGTTGTAAGGATGCGCGCTGTCCGCAGAAGTCAGCATTACGGGATCGGATCCCCAGCCGGAAGCCCTGTCGGAAGTGGTGAAGGACAGTTTTCCTCCCCGCAGTATCTCGTCGAAATCCAGAGCCGCACGGTCATAAGCCCTGCCGTTCAGTCTGGCTGAACTCACATAGGTCTCAGCCTTGTCGGAAGTGACCGTGAACCGCTTGTCGCCCGTGTTTATCACGGCCTTGTTCACAAGAGGAGAAGTCAGAGCCATAACCTTTGTTCCCGGAGTGACGCTGTACATTCCTATGGCGCTGAGCACATACCAGGCCGACATCTGGCCGCAGTCCTCGTTCCCGCACAGGCCGTCCGGAGCATTGTAATAGAACGTGTTGCATATGTTGCGTACCGTCTCCTGGGTTTTCCAGGGCCGGCCTGCAAAATCGTACAGGTAGGCTACGTGATGGCTGGGTTCGTTACCGTGGGCGTACTGTCCCACAAGACCCGTGACGTCCTGGAGCTGTGTGCCATCCCCGGCCGGATCCGCGGCAAACAGGGAATCGAGCTTCTCCGCATAGGCCTCACGGCCACCCATCAGGGCCATATGTCCCGCTATGTCCTGAGGCACAAAGAAACTGTACTGCCAGCTGTTGGCCTCTGTGAAATGGGACGATACGGTCACGGGATTGAATTCCGGAGTCCATTCGCCCTTGTCCCTGGGCCTCATAAAGCGGCTGACGGGGTCGAAGACGTTCTTCCAGTATTGTGCCCGGGTGGCATATACGGCATAGTCGTCATCGAGACCGAGAGCTTTGGCCACAACGGACACACACCAGTTGTCGTAGGCGAACTCGAGGGTCTTGGACACGCTTGCATTATCCTCATCCGCGGGTATATAGCAGTATTTCTTGAAGAAATCGTGGCTGTTGTCGGCGCGTTCCGCCGTTCCGCGCATTGCCTCGTAGTATTCCGGCAGGCGTGAAGGCGGAATCAGGCCCTTGACCCAGGCGTCAGCTATGGCGGGGACAGCGTTGAATCCTATCATGGTGTTGGTCTCGCATCCGGCCAGTTCCCATTTGGGAAGACGGCCGCCCTCGCGATATACCGAAAGCATAGATTCCAGGAAATCCGGCATAATGTCCCGTCCTATCATACAGAACAGGGGGAATCCGGCCCTGAACACGTCCCACATTGAAAATACCGTGTAACGCTCATATCCTTCAGCCTTGTGGACCTTCCTGTCCATTCCCCTGTATTCTCCGTTGACGTCGGAATACAGGCTTGGATGTATGGCGCAGTGGTAAAGTGCCGAATAGAAAGTTCTTTTGACCTCGTCCGGACACTGCACGCTTATGCGCCCCAGCCAGTCGTCCCAGGCCCTGACGGTAGTGGCCAGCAGACGGCCGAAATCCCAATCGCCCGGGGCAAGCACGGACCAGAGATACCCAAGAGCACATTCACAGAACACACCAAACAACACAAAGCGAAGCTAGAGAAAAGACTAGCCAAAGGC
>JAKSKP010000003.1 GCA_024401635.1 Bacteroidales bacterium | reverse complement strand
GCAGCCGCCTGTGAAGCCAGAAGCCCAAAAGTCTTTAGCTTTTGGGTAGTTCACTTGCCCTTGGCGTACTGCATGGGAGTAAGGCCGGTGGCATCTTTGAAATAGCGGTTGAACAGGCTCTGGGGCTTGAAATTGAGCACCTTGCAGATTTCTCCTATGGAATATTCCCCGCTTTTGAGCATAGCCTTGGCGTCGAGGATGACGCAGTCGCGTATCCAGTCGAGAGGCCTTTTGCCGCTTGCCTCCCAAATGACCTTGGCGAAATATTTGGGCGAAAGACCGGCGGACTCGGCGTAATGGCTCACCTCCCTGTAGTTGCGATGTTCCTTCTCCACATTGGTCAGGAAATCGTTCAGAACTTTTTCCTTGCTGCGCTTCTTGTCCTCAGGGTGCTCTATCATCCATTTCTGGAGATTGACCGCCGCGATGCCGGCCATGACAAGTATGTAGGCCTTCACGAGATCGTCGGTGACCTTCTCTCCCATGGTCAGGATGGCATTCTTAAGCTGCAGATAGCTGTCTATTCCACTCTTGAGTATAGGGTCTTCCAACTGGAGAGATATGGGCGAGGTGAAGTTTTTCTGAGCATAGGTTGCATTCTGGAAGGATGCGGCGGGCGCATATTCCTGGTCAGGAACAGCCATTACTATCAAACGGCTCTCAGGATCGATGTTCAGCTGTTTGACGATTGTGCCGGGTACAAGTACGACCAATCCGCCCTTGCTTGCATTGAGACGTCTCAGGTTGCAGTCAATCTCTATCTTCCCGTCGACGCATAGAAGAATCAGGGCGAATGTTATCATTTTGGGCAGTCCGTCGATGAAGGATTGGAAATCGCTGTTTTCGATGTTTTTTAACGGTTTGTCCAAATTGTCATACATAACGATGCGGTCGGAGAATTTCACCATATCTGATGTCTCCGGCATCATATTGAAATCTATACTCTTAATGCCTTTTTCCATAGCAACGCAAAAATAGCATTTTTTGTTAAATTAACAAAAGGTCGGAGAAAAAAAGATATGCTTTAAGGATTCTATTCCTGCGCTGTTTCTTGTCCGGAATACGGAGTTCCTTTCCCGAAAAGATTGGCAAGGTCGGGGAGCATGCGCTCGTAGCTGCCCTGCCAGAACTCCCAGTTGTGGATTCCGTCAAATTTCCTGTACTGGTGGGGGAAGTCCACGGACTTGAGGAATCTGTGGGAATGCTCGTTGAACTTTGTGCTTACGACATCCTCCTTGCCGCACTCCATCACAAAATACGGAAGTCTGTTGAAGTCAGCTTCACCGTATCCATTGTTCTTGAAGATTTCCTTTATGCTCGGGACGATGTTTCCCAGAAGTCCGAGATCGTCAATGGCGGCGCTCATCGCGTAGCAGAAACCTATTTTGTCCGGATGATTGAAAGCGTGGTAAATCGAGCCATAGCCTCCCATTGAACATCCGGCAAAAGCCGTGTTCTTCCTTCCCTTCTTTACGGGGTAGAACTTCTCGATATGCGGCTTCAGCTCGTTATAGAAATAATCTTCCCAATCATTACCGTACCGCTTCCCGTTTATGTTTTTTGCCCCATTGACATAGAAGCCGAGGAAACCGTCGGGCATAACCACAATGAATGGTTCCACGACACCGCTCTTTATGGCCTTGTCCGTAATTTTCCTCATATTACCCTTGGCCTTCCATGCAGTATGGTCATCGAGAACGCCGTGGAGCAGATACAGGACTGGATATTCTTTGCCGGAGACAGCGTAGTCCGCGGGAAGATAAATATTGAAATGGGCAACTCCACTTTCGAGATGCCTGCTGTTGAAGTGCATATCATTCAGAATCACGCTCTCGTACTCTTTGCGTGATTCCTCTTTTCTCTTGCAGGAGAACGCCGCTACAATAAGCAGCAGAATGGGAAGGATTCTTATAAACTTTTTCATACCGGTTATAGTTCATTGCGATACGGCAAAGGTAGTGATAATTCTAAAAAAAAGATGGTGACTGAACTTTTCCAGCCACCATCTTTTCAAAAAGTATTGCCGACGTCCTTATTTGGCCGGTTTGCGTGCGCAGTACATAATCTTGAGGGCTGAGCAACGGCGCAGCTCCTGCTTTACGTCTGACACGATACCCATATGGACGTCTGAGTCGCAACGGATAACCGTAGTCATAAACTGTCTGTCGACCTCTGACATTGCATCGCGTTCAGCGGCGATGAAGTCACGAATATCACTTGTAGTCTTGAAGGAGTCGTTCAGCTGGATACGTGCATCGGTACCGTACTGCGCCTGCATGGGAGCGATAGGCGATCCGATGTTGATATAGCTGGCGAGGTCCTTTCTTTCAAGCTTTACGACCTGTGATGCTTCGGGGAGCTTGATCATAACCTTGTTCTCGGTCTCACGCATTGAAGTTGTCACCATAAAGAAGAACAACAGCATGAATACGATATCAGGCAGGGATGACGTGCTTATAGCAGGCATCTCCTTTGATGAGTTTTTTCCGAATTTAGCCATAATTCAATCTCCTCCTACTTTTTGCCAACATCTTTGGGCTCGGCCTCAGAAATCTGCTGAGGAACGGCCTCACGGACAATTTTCTGCTGATCCTCGTCGAGTGCGATATAAACCTTGCCGAAATGAGCCTTTGAGAACTCATCACGCAAATCGTTTACAGCGGCCACAAGTTCGTTCTGCACTGCAATGTATGCCTGGTATGAAGTACCGCGGTCATTCTGCAGGGAGATAACGCCCTTGGAAACCATGCAGGGTCCGAATCCTTCGATGTCCTTCTCTTCCTTCTCGGGGAGGTTGGGGTCATTGACGGGATTGGTGAGGAAAAGTTTGATCTTGTCTTTAAGCTGGCTAACATCCAAAATCTCGTTGCCGGCAAAAAGTCTGTCGGCAGAGTTTATCTTGACTATGATGATATTGCGCCTGTTGACCTTCTGGTCCTGAACCTTCTGATTGGCATCGGGAATGGGGGGAAGACGACGGGAAAGACCGTTGTCCTGATCCATTGTGGTGGTCATCAGGAAGTAGCAGAGCAGCAGGAACGCGATATCGGCCGTAGAACTCGAGTTGATTTCCGGAGTTTTGTGTTTAGCCATAGTAAATTACTTTTTAACGGAATCCATTACTGCCGCTGCGATTACTGCGAGTATTGCTGCAGCTACAGAGAAGTAAGTAAGATTCAGAACGGTATCCGTAAGTTTCAAAGCACCGTCTGAAACGGGAGCGCCGACATAGCCGACAGCGGGGGTACCGGGAGCAAATACGTATGCCAGTCCAATCAAAACCACTGCACCAACGAGGACGATACCGATCTTCTTGACGTTCTTGGGATTGATGATTGAATCCCTGACGATACCGTACACGATTGAAGCGATGGCGAGGGCTACCATGGCATATGCCCAGTAAAGCAGAAGGTTGACGGAAAGATCAGAACCGTTCTGTGCGAAGACGAGAATGGTAAAGATGACTCCGACAATCATCAGTGCCCACGTAATCCATTTAATGATTTTGTTCATTGTACTGATTATTTGTTGAGTTTGGTGAGAGTATCAACGAATGAGATGGAAGCGTCTTCCATTTCGATTGAAAGGGTGTCGATCTTTGAAAGGATGTAGTTGTAGAAAATCTGGAGGATAAGGGCAACGATCAAACCGCCTACGGTAGTGATCAAAGCGACTTTCATACCACCTGCTACAATGTTCGGGCTGATATCACCGGCTGCCTGGATGGCATCGAAGGCCTGGATCATACCGACAACTGTTCCCAAGAATCCGAGTGAAGGAGCGATGGCGATGAACAGACCAACCCAAGAGAGGCCTTTCTCCATGTTGCTCATCTGAACTGAGCCGTAGGAAACGATGGTTTTCTCAACTGTGTCAAGACCCTGGTCAGCGCGGAGGAGACCCTGATAGAAGATAGAGGCAACGGGACCTTTGGTGTCACGGCAGACCTCTTTGGCTTTCTCAACACCGCCTTCTTTGAGGGCAGCTTCAACTTTCTCGAGGAGAGCTTTGGTGTTGGTTTTGCAGAGAGCGAGATAGATGATACGCTCGATGGCAACGGCAAGACCAAGGATCAAGCAGATGATAACGAGGCTCATGAAGCCTGCACCACCCTCGATGAATTTGGTTTTGAGCTGCTGGTGAAGGGGCTCTTCGCTAGCGCCTGCTGCGAAAGGATCAACAGTCTGAGGGGCCTCTGAAATCTCTTCAGTAGCGGGAGCAGCGGCGTCCTCGTCCTGAGCTGAAGCGATCTGGCAAGAAATGCCCATCACTACAACGCTGGCTGCCAAAAACATGAAAATCTTTTTCATAATGTTTTGATAGTTAAAAATTGATATAAAAGTGAATAATTGTTGTTGCGTATTTTTATTCGTGCAATTTATGAAAAAATACTGAATTGCCAATATTATTTCTTGAAATAATTCATATCTCTCCGCGCAGATTTTCCTGAATAAGGCGTTTAACTTCCTTATTGTCACTGCAATTGCCCATCAGATGGAAAAGTTTGGCCAGAGCGCTTTCCGTGGTCAGATCCTGCCCGGACACGACGCCCGCATTCTGAAGGGCCTTCCCGTTGGAATAGATGCCCATATCGACGGCGCCGCTGAAACACTGGGTAACATTGAGCAGTATCTTGCTCTGCGCCGCCCTGTGCACCACGTCCAGGAACCAGGACTTCGAGGGGGCGTTGCCGCTGCCGTAGGTTTCCAGTATCACTGCCCTTGTGGAATTGCCGCAGAGAACGTCTCCCACGACTTCCGGCGTGATGCCGGGGTGTATCTTAAGTATGCCTACACGGGTGTCCAGGTTGAGGTTTATCTTCAAGGGGACGTTCCATTCCGAAGGCTTGCGTATTATGCCGTCATTGTACCTTATGGTGATGCCGGCCTCCGCGAGAGGGGCGAGGTTCGGGCTCGAGAATGCGTTGAAATTGTCGGAGGAGTATTTGGTCGTGCGGTTGCCCCTCATCAGTTTGTTGTCGAAGAAAATGCAGACCTCAGGAACTCTGGGATGGCCTTGGACGTCGAGCGAGGCGGCGATTTCCACAGCGGATATGAGATTCTCCTTGCCATCCGTGCGGGCTTCGCCTATGGGCAGCTGGCTCCCCGTGAAAATAACCGGCTTGGCCAGATTTTCCAGAATGAAGCTCAACGCCGATGCCGAATATGCCATAGTGTCCGTGCCGTGGAGCACCACGAACCCGTCGTAACTGTCATAGTTGTCCTTTATTATGCGGGCGAGGTCCTGCCATATGGCCGGTTCCACGTCGGAAGAGTCGATGATAGGGTCGAAGGAGAATGAGTCCAGCCGGTAGGCGAACTTCCCGAGTTCGGGGACCTCGTCGAGTATCTGGCTGAAATCGAAGGGGTGAAGCGTTCCGTCTTCGGGATTGACCTTCATCCCTATCGTGCCTCCAGTGTAGATGAGCAGCAGCGAGGCTTTTCTGTTGTTTGTCATATGACTTCTTTGTTTTGCAATTCCAGTCCGAACAGGGAAACGGCATTCTCCGTGGTTGTGGAAGCGATTTCTTCAATGGAGAGATTCCTGACTGCGGCCAGGAACCCGGCAATCAGGGGTATGTACGAGCTTTCGTTGCGCTCACCCCTGTGGGGCACGGGAGTCAGGTAGGGAGAATCAGTCTCCAGCAATATCCTTTCGAGAGGTATGCCTTTCACCACAGTCGCTATGGATGCCTTCTTGAAGGTCAGCACACCCCCTATGCCCACGTACCAGTCGCCGTACCTTTCCAGTCTGCGGAAAGTTTCCGCGCTGCCGCTGAATGCGTGGAACACGCCTCTGAGGCCTCTGCCCCTGTAGTCCTCCAGAATCCTGAACATTTGTTCCGTAGCATCCCTGGAGTGTATGATGACAGGAAGATTGCATTCAATGGCTGCATCCAGCTGGATGCGTAACACTTCCTCCTGCCGGTCCTCGAACTCGCGGCTCCAGTGCAGGTCCAGGCCTATCTCGCCGATAGCGGCTATCCTGCCGTTGCCGGCCGTCCCCTGCGCGCCGTCCACGTGGCTCTTTATGGCTTCGAGAGCATCCTCGAGCTCCGTTTTCCAGTTCTCCCTCACCTCTTCGGGGTGAAGACCTGCGCACGGCCTGGTGTTGAGGGGCCATCTTCCGCATATTTCGAAAACACCCCTGCGGTCCCTTGAGCAGGTGTCAGGCACTATCATCATGCCGACGCCGGCTTCAATGGCCCTGCGCACGGCTGCATCGCGTCCCGCGTCATCCACGTAGGCTTCGTCGTAAAGGTGGGTATGCGTATCGATGAACAGCATACCGCAAAGATAAGAATTTTCTCACTTTATCGAGCATCTTCCGAGTATGTCCACGTCTATTATTCCATCAGCCTCGAGTGCGTTCAGAACGGCTCCGGCCCTGTGCACCGGAATGCCTGATTCCGAAGCCAGCTGCTCCACCGTGATTCCTGCGCCGGAACGTATCTTGAGTATGAACGAGCCGGCGAGATCCAGGTCCCGCTCCGGTATGGAGACCGGGACTGCGGCGGGCTTCCCCGCAGAACGGACGGACTTGCGGCCTGTGTGATAACCGAGGCTTTCCACCATAAGGGAAGTGTCCGCAAGCGCCTCGGCCGTATGCGACTGTATGAGGCAGTTGCAGCCCTGGCTGCGCAGGTCGTCGTTCCGTCCCGGCACTGCAAAGACTTCCCTGCCGTACGAGAAGGCCATTCTCGCCGTGGTCATCCCGCCTCCCTTCAGTTTGCTCTCCACCAGAACCGTAGCCCTTGACAGACCGGCAATTATGCGGTTGCGGGCAAGGAAATTGACGGCCAGTACTTCCGTCCCCGGGGGATATTCGCTGATTATTGCGCAGCCTTCTGTCCGTGCCATCCTTTCAGCCTGCGAGGCATGCTGTGAGGGATATATGCTTCCTATGCCGTTCCCGAGCACCGCTATGGTCGGAAGTCCGGCCTCCAGTGCGCTCTGCTGGGCAGTGATGTCCACCCCGTAGGCAAGGCCGCTTACAATGGTGGGCCTTTCTTCGGTGCGGCTCAGCGCCGTGACGATTTTCCCGCACCACTGCCTGCCGTATGGACTTGCGTCCCGGGTACCGATCACCGATACGCTCTCCCTGTTGAAAACGTTGCAGGGTTCATCCCCGCTTATGAAGAAAAATCCCACGGGCCCGTCCTCGCACTCGGCAAGGGCGCGTGGAAAATCGGGGTGGCTGTGCCAGATGTATCTGCAGGAAGTTTCTTTCCGTATGCGCTCCAGCTCCTCCTCAGCCCGGCCCAGGTCGGTGCCCGCGATTGCGTCGCGGTATTTGCTGAAAGGCCCCAGAGCCTCAAGGAGTCCGTCGCTGTCCAGGGAGAAAAGTTCCCCGGCGCTCCCAAGGGTTTCGATCACCGCCCTTGACATTTTCGGTTCGCGCAGAAAGATTCTGCTGAGGGCGAAGGTACAGGTCTCTTCTGAAAAATCCATCGTTTTTTTGTGGCAAACATCAGCATAAAAGGCTTCATTGCAAGCACCTTTCCGGAAATTTTTGTTTTTTCTTAAAGGATTCCGTTTTTTTTATTCATTTTTCTTAATTTTGGATTCGGAATCATTCCGAATAAAAAATAAAACCGAAAAAATATGCTGGCATTCATTCTTGCAGCGGCCCTGGCCTGCTCTCCCGCTCCCGAAACAAATTCAACTCCCCAGCTTTCCGGGAACAACATTCCCGAAATTGTGTCTGCGATGACGCTGGAGGAGAAGGTACGCCTCATCATAGGCACAAGCACCACCATCGAAGACGTCGCCGGAGACGTGGGGAATGCCGGTGGACGCAAGGTTCCCGGAGCCGCCGGTGCAACTGCAGCCATCGAAAGGCTGGGCATACCTTCAGTAGTACTTGCTGACGGTCCCGCCGGCCTTAGGATCAGTCCCAGAAGGAAGGACTCTGACAAGACATATTATTGTACGGGCTTTCCTGTGGGCACTCTGATGGCTTCCTGCTGGAATCCGGAGATAGTAGGACAGGTTGGCGCCGCAATGGGCAACGAGGTGCTGGAATATGGCGTGGACGTGCTGCTTGCCCCCGGCATCAACATTCACAGGAATCCCTTGTGCGGCAGAAACTTCGAATACTATTCAGAGGATCCCCTCATCGCGGGTGAGACCGCGGCCGCCTTCATCAACGGCGTGCAGAGTCAGGGCGTGGGTACCAGCGTGAAGCATTTTGCACTCAACAACCAGGAACTGAACCGACTTGCCTGCAATTCCGTTGCATCCGAAGACGTGATGAAGGAGATATATCTGAGGAACTTCGAGATTGCCGTGAAGAAGTCCCAGCCGTGGACTCTTATGACTTCATACAATTATATTAATGGAGTTCACGCCGCCGAGAATACACATCTCATCACGGACGTGCTTCGTTCGCAGTGGGGCTTCGAGGGTGCGGTAATGACCGACTGGGGAGGCGGATATCACGGTGACAGGATTGTTGCCGCCGGCAACGATATGATCCAGCCCGGAAGCCGCAGATTCGCAAGGGACATAGTTGACGCCGTCAGGGAAGGTTCCCTTTCGATGGCCGAGGTGGATGCCTGCGTGGAAAGGATACTGCGTCTTGTCGTTAAGACCCCTTCGTTCAAGGCATATAAATACTCGGATGCTCCCGACCTTGAGGCCCACGCCAAGGTAAGCCGTGAGGCCGCGCAGGAGGGTATCGTGCTGCTCAAACGCGGTGCCCTGCCCGTAGGCATCCGCTCGAAGGTGGCTCTGTTCGGTGTCGCGTCCTATGATTTCATAGCCGGAGGTACGGGCTCTGGTGACGTGAACAAGGCCTATGTCGTGGACTTGAAGCAGGGCCTGGAGAATTGTGGATTCACGCTCGATGGTAAAGTGGACGCGTATTACAAAAATTATATGGAAAGGGAGCGCAAACGCTGCGCAATGGTTGACAGACCCCGTGACGGCAACTGGTATATCGACAAGGAAAGGCCTTTGGAGGTTGTGTGCGAAGACCTTATAGCTTCGGCAGCCGGGAATGCAGACATTGCAATCATTACCATAGGCCGTATATCAGGAGAGAGCAAGGACAGGTCAGTGCAGTTCAACTATATGCTTTCACGTGAGGAACTGAGGCTGATAAGGACCGTTTCCGAGGCCTTCCACAAGCAGGGCAAGAAACTTACCGTGCTGCTTGACGTCTGCGGCGTCGTCGACGTCACTTCCTGGGAGAAATACGCGGATGACATAGTCCTGTGCTGGCTTCCCGGCCAGGAAGGCGGAAATGCGGTGGCCAACGTACTTTCCGGCAAGGTGAACCCCAGCGGCCGTCTGCCTATGACTTTCCCGCGCAACTATGCCGATGACCCGACTTCGGACAATTTCCCCGAAATATTTACCGACAAGCCTTTCAACTATTCCAATTACCGCAATACGCGCGACGGCATTGTCCGTAACGAGATTCCCTGCGTGGACTATACCGAGTATTCCGAGGGCCTCTTCGTCGGGTACAGGTATTACACTTCGAAAAACGTTGACGTCCAGTATCCCTTCGGCTACGGCCTGAGCTATACGACCTTCTCCTGGGGCAAGATGAAGCTGCGCAAGGTGGAAGGCGGCTGGGAGGCAAGCGTCTCCGTCAGGAATACGGGTGACGTTCCCGGCAAGGACGTGGTGGAGATTTATCTTCAGGCTCCTGAAGGGACTGTTGACAGGCCGGTGCGCGAACTCAAGGCTTTCGCAAAGACCGGTCTTCTGGACAGCGGAAAGAGCGAAACGCTCAGGATGTTCATTCCCGAGTACCTGTGCGAATACGCCATCTCTGACGGCAAATTGAAGTCAGGATGGGAATTCGTGCCTATGAAGAACGCCCTGGAAAATTAGAGAATCAGCATCGCGTCACCGTAGGGACCGAACTTGTATCCTTCCTTGAGTGCCTCGTCGTAGCCTTTCATCACGAGGTCGAAACCTCCGAATGCGGCCACTGCCATCAGCATTGTGGAGCAGGGAAGGTGGAAGTTGGATACTATGGCGTCGGGAATGCTGTAGCTGTAGGGCGGGAATATGAACTTGTTGGTCCAGCCGTCGTAGGGAATCACTTCGGCGTTGGTGGTGACGTAGGTTTCCAGCGCCCTCATAACGGTCACGCCTACGGCAAGCACCTTGCCCTTGGACCTTTTCGTCCTGTTTATCCTGGCTGCGGCCTCCTCCGATACTATGATGCGTTCGCTGTCCATCCTGTGCTTGGACAGATCTTCGACGTCCACGTTACGGAAGTATCCCAGACCCATATGGGCGGTGATGAAGGTGGTGTCGATGTCCGCCAGTATCATACGGCTCATCATCTCCCTTGAGAAATGCAGGCCTGCCGCCGGGGCGGCGACGGCTCCTTCGTTGACGGCGAATATGGTCTGATACCTTTCCGCGTCTTCGGGAGTCACCTCTTTCTTGACCCAGAGGGGCACAGGTGTGCGGCCCATGGAGTACAGGGTCTGCTTGAATTCCTCATAGCTTCCGTCAAAAAGGAAACGCAGCGTACGTCCGCGCGAGGTGGTATTGTCTATCACTTCGGCCACCAGGGAATCGTCATCCCCGAAATACAGCTTGTTGCCTATGCGGATCTTGCGGGCGGGGTCCACGATGACATCCCATACCCTTTGCTCACGGTTGAGTTCCCTGAGCAGGAAGACCTCGATATCGGCTCCGGTCTTCTCCTTCTTGCCGTAGAGACGGGCAGGGAACACCTTGGTGTCGTTGAGGACGAAATTGTCCCCCTTGCCGAAATACGAAAGAATATCCTTGAAAATCTTGTGTTCTATTTCGCCGGTCTGACGGTTCAGAACCATCAGCCTGCATTCGTCCCTCCAGCGTGACGGCTCCGTGGCTATCATCTCCTGCTTGAGGGGAAAGTTGAATTGTGACAGTTTCATCGTGTATTGCCTGCAGTTTTTCACACCACAGCAATACATTATACGAAAAATCCGAAAAAAAGTTCCCGAAGTGCAGGGGCACTTCAAACATAGGGCACTTCAGACGTGAGCCTCCCTGAATACCTCGGCGATAGAGGGGAAAGTGTTGGTCAGATAGGCAGGCAGTGAGGATTTGGCGACCCAGGCCGCCTTGGATATGTCCTCTTCGCGCTGCGGGGTAAGGTCCAGGGGATTTGTGTACAGCATATCATACCACCAGGTATGCTTCAGATGCCATTCCCCGTTTCTGAAATAGCAGTGGTCAGTGATGCATATCAGTTCCCTGAGTTCCAGTTCGTGGACTCCGGTTTCCTCCTCCACTTCGCGCATTGCGCAGACCTTGATGTCCTCGCCCTGCTCCTGATGCCCTTTTGGCAGGTCCCAAAGTCCGTTGCGGCTTATCAGCAGGAAGTCTCCGCGCCTGTTGCTTACAAGCCCGCCGGCCGCATTGACCTCGTAAAACTCGCCGCAGATGCGCTTGTAGGTGGCTTCCACGTCATCAGTGGGCACACAGACCTTCATAAGGCTGTCCGACAACTCGAACATATGAATCAGCGAGTGTATGCTGAAACTGTTGCCTATTGAGAAACTTATGGCGTTCGGGTCCTGCAGCGCCTGGTCGTCGGGACTGCAGATCACAATACATCTTCTTTCGAAATAAATCTTGCGCATCGCCGGAATTGATAAAAATCGGTATATTTGCACAAATATAACAATTTATGACCGAATACAAATCCAAGACCGTCACCGTCAACGCGGCTCCGATGGCTCTTTTCAACAGGTTCACGGACCTGGACGCCCTGCTCGCGGCTGTACCTGAGCAGCAGAGAAATGACATCAGCGTCGAGGGAGATACACTGCGCGTGTCCTACGGCGGATTCACCATAGCCGTGAAAATAATAGAGAAGACTCCTTTCAGCAGAATCAGGGTCGCCGACCTGGAGGCTCCTTTCCACTTTACCGTCACCATCAACCTCAGGAACGGTGAACTGCCGCTCCAGACGGAACTCGACATAGAGCTTAGCGCCGACCTGAACTTTATGATGAAGGCCCTTATCGGCGGGCGCATACAGGAATTTCTGGACAAGGCCGTAACGGCAATAGCTACTGGCGGTGGGATCATCTGAGGTAATACTGCCTGTCAGCATACGGTGCAATCCGTTGAAGCAGTGTGACTTGTCTCATCTGCCCATAGGCTGTGCCGTTCCCTGGAGCCCCTATGGCCTTTACCTCAAGGAAAGGCCCTCGTTCACTCTGGACCCCCTGTTCCACGCCGGCGCATATTATGTGCAGGACTCTTCCGCGATGTTCGTAGGATGGGTTTTCAGGCAGGTCCTTTCCCGATTCTTCGGGATTGCTGCGCAGACATCTTCAAGTGAAAGCCTGCCCTCTCACGAGGCTCTCAGGGTGCTGGACCTGTGCGCAGCCCCCGGAGGCAAGACCACCGATCTGGCTTCGTCGCTGAGGGAGACACTTGGAGGGGATTTCATACTTGTAAGCAACGAAGTGATACGTTCCAGAGCCTCTGTCCTGGCGGACAATGTGGCGGTGTGGGGCGATCCGAACGTCGTCGTGACTTCTTCCGACCCGTCGGAGTTCGGCAAACTGCGTTCCTTTTTCGATATAATGGTCGCGGACGTGCCTTGCAGCGGCGAGGGGATGTTCCGCAAGAGCGAGAATGCCGTGAAGATGTGGTCCGAGGACAACGTTGCCCTGTGCGCGTCGAGACAGAGGCGTATCGTGGCCGATGCCTGGGATGCACTGTCTCCGGGCGGGGTTCTGATATACAGCACCTGCACCTTCAACGATGACGAGAACGACCGCAACGTCAGTTGGATAGCCGAAAACCTCGGTGGGGAGATACTTTCCTTCGATATGCCTTTCGACGGCCCACAGCCCACTGAATGCGGTTTCCTGCTCCATCCCGACAGGGTGAGGGGGGAAGGCCAGTACTGCGCGGCCATACGAAAAAACGGAGGCGGGGAAGCCTCTGCCGCAACCGGGCGGCGGGACAGCTCCGAGGGAGTGTCCATGTTTGACCGTAACGGCGAGATATACGCGCTTCCGGACTATGTGGCGTCCGTGATGCCCTCGATAGGAAAGAAACTTAATGTGCTGTCAGCGGGAGTCCACGCCTTCACCGTGAAGGGAAAGGACAGGATACCCTGTGCCGACCTGTGCCTGAGCGCATTGCTGGACCCCGACGATTTCCCGCAGGTGGAACTTCCGCGTGCGGATGCCCTGCATTTCCTGCATAAGGATACGCTGACTCTGCACGATGCCCCCGCAGGCTATGTGGTGGTAACGTACGGGTCCCTGCCTCTGGGCTTTGTCAAGAATCTGGGAAACAGGGCCAACAACCTGCATCCTGCTTCGAGAAGAATATTGATGAACATAGAATGATATTATGAAGAAACTGTCGCTGATATTGTCTCTGGTCTGCATAGCCGCACTCTCGCCGGCTCAGACATCCGATACCGATTACTCCCAGCTCTATGAAAGGCTTGTTTCCCGCGTGGGATATGGCGGAGTGGGGGTTGAGACCCTGCTGGACAAATGGGAACAGGCGGATTCCGCCAATACGGACGTGTATCTTGCCAGGGCGCGCTACCATTTCGCAAGGAGCAGAACCGACTCCGTGAAGGTGCATGACGGCAGGAAATACCTGGATATGGATCCTGTGCTGGTCCTCAAGGACAGCCTGAACAAACCCATATATTATTACAACGAGCCTTTCTTCGACGAGACCCGCTACGGCATGGGGCTGAAGGTGCTGGAAAATGTGATAGCCTCGCATCCCCTCGACCTCAATCTCTGCATTTTCAAGGCCAATGCCCTCCTGGAATATGAGAAGGAAAGTCCGGACCTGACGTTGCAGTACCTTTTGGAGCTGATAGACAGGCATTTCAAGACCTCCCCCGCCTGGAAATATCCCGGCGAGACCGTCGATGACGCATTCTTCTGCGACGTGATTCAGTCCTACTGTTTCGCCCTGTACAGAAAGGGTACGGACTCTTCGAAAGAGGCGTTCAGGGCCTTGAGCGAAAAGATGCTCAAATACTCCAAAAACAATGTCTCCTTCCTGGACAATATGGGTACCTATTACCTGGTGGTCAAGAATAACGAGAAGCAGGCCCTGAAATATTACAGGAAATCCTTGAAGATCGATCCTCAGGACAGTACTGCCATCAAGAATATAGCCCTGATTGAAAAACGCGCCGCTGCAGGCAAGTGACGATGCGCCCCGCTTCCTTCATATCTTCCAGGATGTACGTCAGGGGGCGTGCCGCGGTGACAGCAATCGCGGTGAGCTATCTCGTTATGATTGTGGCTCTTGCCATAGCCGGAGGATTCCGCTCCGAGATAAGGGACGGCCTTGCCGGCCTGGTGGGGGATATGCGCATATCGGAACCCGGATGGGGCCCCGGAGAGCTTACGTCCCCTGTTGCAATACCTCCTGTGCTCAAAGACGTGATAGGTGCCGTGGATGGCGTGGATTCCCTGAAGGAAGTCATCTACAGCACGGCGGTGGTGAAGGGAGGGGACAATGTCCACGGTGTCGTGTTCAAGGGCATAGAGACCGGTGACTCCGCCTCGCTTGACATAAGGATACCGTCCCGCCTTGCGTCCCTGCTGGGGCTGAAGGCAGGTGACAGGCTGCTCAGCTATTTCATAGGAGAAAGGGTGGTGCTGCGCAATTTCACTGTCAGCGGCATATACAACCCCATATCCACCGGGGACGAGATGATGGTCATCCAGTGCGACATAAACACGCTGCGCAGAATCAACGGCTGGGATGCCGGCTCCGTATCGGCTCTCGAAGTGGTACTGCGCGACCGTTTCAGGGATGAGGAAAGCAGTTCCGCCGTGTGCTCACAGATAACGGGACTGCTGCTGATGAACGCCGGCGAGGAGGACAGCACCCTTGTCTGCACGCGTTCCAGCGTAGCATACGGAAGGATATTCGAATGGTTGCGGCTGATAGATTTCAACGTGGCGTTCATACTTGCCCTGATGACCATAGTCGCCGGTCTCAATATGGTGATAGGCCTTCTGATACTTCTGTTCGAGAATATCAGGACCATAGGCCTGCTTAAGAGTCTTGGGATGCGCACCCGTGACATAGCGGAAACTTTCCTCCGCAGTTCGGCCCGACTCGTCCTCAAGGGACTGCTGGCAGGCAACGCGGTTGCGCTTGTGCTGTGTTTCTTTCAGCACAAGACGAGGATATTCTCCCTCGATCCGGACAACTATTTCGTGAATTTCCTGCCGGTAAGGCTGGATATACCGCTACTGGCAGCCTGTGACGTGCTGTCCTTTGCGGTGATAATGCTTGTTCTGCTGATACCCTGCACCTTCATATCGAAGGTTGACCCGGCGAAGACTATCCGAGCCTGAAGGCCTCGGCTATGCGCTCCACCTCGTCGAGCTGTTCCCAACCGAAGAACTGCACTTCCTTTCTGGAAGGGATGCCGTCGTAGAGCAGTTCGACCTCAGCCTTGTATGGCTTGCGGCCCATATGTCCATAGGTTGCAGTGGGGGCGTAGATGGGGTACTTGAGGCCGAAGCGCTCCGTGATGGCTGCCGGACGCAGGTCGAACATTTCGGAAATCTTCCCGGCTATGTCGCTGTCCTGGATTTTGGTGTTGTTGCCGTCCTTCGCCGCGGTGCCGAAGGTGTTGACGAATATGCTGACGGGGCGTGCGACACCTATGGCATAGGAAATCTGCACCAGCATCTCGCTAGCCACTCCGGCGGCTACCATATTCTTGGCTATATGCCTTGCTGCATAGGCCGCGCTTCTGTCCACCTTGCTGGGGTCCTTGCCGGAAAAAGCTCCACCGCCGTGCGCTCCCTTGCCTCCGTAGGTATCCACTATTATCTTGCGTCCGGTAAGTCCGGTGTCTCCTGCGGGACCTCCTATCACGAATTTACCCGTGGGATTCACATGGAGTATGTAGTCACCCTGAAACAGGGCCGCCGTCTCGGCCGGAAGCGAAGTTATCAGGGCCGGGATTACGATGCCGCGCACATCCTGCTCTATCCTGGAGTGCATCATCTCGTCACCTCCGAACTCGTCGTGCTGTGTGCTCAGCACTATGGTGTGCACGCGCAGGGGCTGGTTCGTCCCGGCGTCGTACTCTATCGTGAACTGGCTTTTCGCGTCCGGGCGCAGATACGGCATGGGGGAATTGGCCGAATGCCTTATCTGTGACAGTATCTGGAGTATCCTGTGCGACAGGAACAGGGGCAGGGGCATGTAGTCCTTGGTGTCCGAGCAGGCATAGCCGAACATCATACCCTGATCACCGGCTCCCTGGTCTTCGGCCCTCACCACGCCCCTGTGTATGTCAGGGCTCTGCTCGTGTATGGCGCTGATAACTCCGCAGGAACGGCTGTCGAACATATATTCGGCATTGTTGTAGCCTATCTTGTCTATGACATTTCTGGCTGTTCCCTGAATATCGACGTAAGCCTCGCTCGTAATTTCTCCGGCCACAAGCACAAGACCGGTACTGCAGAAAGTCTCGCAGGCTACCTTGGCTTCAGGGTCGCGGCGCAGGAATTCGTCGAGGATGGAGTCTGAAATCTGGTCGGCCACCTTGTCGGGATGACCTTCTGAAACGGATTCGGATGTGAAAAGATAAGTATTCATTTTTAGCATTTTTCTTTTTTTTCTATTTTATCAGCGAACCAAGTATGGAGCGGGTGAGCGTCCTCAGTGCGCTGGATGTGGCGTTGGTTATGGCCTTGTTGGCTATAGCCTTGCCTGACGTTGTCTTGCTTTTCTTGCCCGTCAGGGCATTGGCGGCCGCTGTGCCGGCGCTTCTGGTGACGCTGCTCAAGGCTGCTCCGGCCGCTGCGGTGAGCACTGCGCTGCCTATCTTGGCCACCGTACTCTTCCTGTCGCCGGATGATGATGCCTTCCCGCGCTTTGAGACGGCAGCCGCCTCCTGTTTCTGCTCCTGCTCCTGTTCAAAAGCCTGCTGGCTTTCGGCGAGAAGTACCTCGAAGGCCGATTCGCGGTCGACGACATTGTCATATTTGCCTGAAAGTCCGGACCATTCAATGGCCTCCTTGCGCTGTGCCGGGGTGATGGCCCCTATCTGGCTGAGAGGGAAGAGTATGCGGGCGCGCTGAACTACGGAGGGGGCTCCCTTTTCGTCCAGGAAAGATACCAGGGCTTCTCCGGTCTCGAGCTCCATTATGGCATCCTCGGTCCTGAATGACGGATTGGCGCGGAAGGTGTCCGCCGCGGCCCTGACCGCTTTCTGGTCCTTGGGGGTGAAGGCCCTCAGGGCGTGCTGTACGCGGTTGCCCAACTGACCCAGTATGCTGTCGGGGATGTCGGTGGGATTCTGTGTCACGAAATAGACGCCCACGCCCTTGCTCCTTATCAGCCTTACTACCTGCTCTATCTTGTCCACCAGAGCCTTGGGGGTGTCGTCGAACAGAGTGTGCGCCTCGTCGAAGAAGAACACCAGTTTCGGCTTGTCCTGATCGCCTACCTCGGGCAGCGTGGCGTAGATGTCGGAAAGCAGCCACAGCAGGAAACTGGAGTAGAGTTTGGGATTGAGCATCAACTTGTCCGCCGCCAGAACGCTCATCACTCCCTTGCCGCCCTTGGTGCGGAAAAGGTCGTTGATGTCGAATGAGGGCTCGGCGAAGAATTTCTCCGCTCCCTGGTTTTCCAGACCCAGAAGGGCTCTCTGTATGGCGCCCACGGAGGCGGCGGTCACGTTGCCGTACAAACTCTGCAGTTCAGCCGCGTGTTCGCTGACGTATCCCAGCATTGAGCGCAGGTCCTTGAGGTCTATCAGCAGAAGCCCCCTGTCGTCAGCCACCTTGAAGACTATGTCCAGTATTCCGGACTGCGTGTCGTTGAGGCCCATAAGCCTTGAGAGCAGCTGGGGTCCCATATTGGAGATGGTGGTGCGCATCGGATGGCCGTTCTCCCCGAAAACGTCGAAAAACTGCACGGGGCAGCCTTCGAATGCGGGATTGTCTATGCCGAATTCCGCACAGCGTTTGGAAATGAAGCCGCTCATTGCTCCGGCCTGGGAAATACCGCTCAGGTCGCCTTTCATATCGGCCATGAAGCAGGGAATGCCGGCCTGGCAGAAAGTTTCGGCCAGAACCTGAAGCGTAACTGTCTTGCCCGTACCGGTGGCGCCTGCCACCAGACCGTGCCGGTTAGCCATTTTGCCGCATATGCAGATGGGACCTTCAGCCCCGTGAGCGACATAGAATCCTTTTTGTGAGTCGTACATATCTTTTGTCTTTTTATTACAGCAATTCCCTTGACAGTATCTGTCCGCCTATGAATTCACGCATAATGGAGGTGCAGGGTATGGCGTCGATTGCGTCGAGCGGCAGCGCATCAATCCTGTTGAATATGCCGAGCAGGCGTTGGGCCTCCTGATAGGCCGCCGAATCCTCTCCGATGCCGTAGAGCAGGGGAGTCACGAAATGCTTCAGCAGAGGCAGCTCGTACTGCATCGTGCTGTTGAACACCTTGTCCGCATTCTCCTGGAAAGGAAAAATCCACTTGTCCTCGCCCTGGCGTACGCTGGGCCAGCGCAGTATGGTATCTTCCGGGGATATGCCGCGGGTGCGGTTGTCCCTCACCATACGCCTCAGCAGCCGGTTGTCTGTGGTACGTATCTGCGGGTCGTAATTGGAGATGGAAGAGATGTCCGTCACATATATGTAGTATTTTTTCTCTTCGGGGATGTCGCGTGTCATCCTTTTGTCAAGGGCGTGTATGCCTTCCAGTATGAGTACGTCATACGGCATCAGGCGCATTTTGTGCTTTCCGTCCCATATTTTGATTCCCTGCTTGAAGTCGAACTGCGGAATGTCCACCTCCTCCCCGCGCAGCAGGGCGCAGAGGTCGCGGTTCAGCAGTTCCAGGTCCATCGCCTCGAGGCACTCGTAGTCATATTCACCGTTGGGAAGCCTTGGAGTCTCATCCCTGTCGAGGAAGTAATTGTCCAGTTCTATGGTGCGGGGATTCAGTCCGTGCACCTTGCACTGCAGGGCTATGCGCAGCGAAGTGCTGGTCTTTCCGCTGCTCGAAGGTCCGGCAAGCAGTATAACCTTCACGTCGCCCCTCTCCTTTATGTAGTAGGACAGGGTGTTGCAGCGGTTCTCGTGCCTTGCCTCGCACAAATTCACGAGCTGCACGGCCTTTCCGCGCCTGATGATGCTGTTGAGGCCGTCAAAATCATTGAATCCCAATTCGTTGCACCATTGGGCATCCTTCATCAGGATATATTTGAAGTCGTTTTTGTTTACAGTTGTCATAGCTATAATACTTCCTTCAAGAATTTTCCGGTAGGGGAGGCTGGATCCGCTGCAATCTCTTCGGGAGTTCCGCAGGCCACTATGCGTCCGCCGCCCTTTCCTCCCTCGGGGCCGAGATCGAAGATGTAGTCCACGCTCTTCAGTATGTCGAGGTTATGCTCTATTATTATTACCGTATTCCCTGCATCGACCAGGCTCTGCAATGCCTTGAGCAGGATTTTTATGTCCTCGAAATGCAGTCCCGTCGTAGGTTCGTCCAATATGTACAGGGTGTTGCCCGTATCTTTCCTTCCCAGTTCCGCGGCCAGTTTCATCCTCTGCGATTCCCCGCCGGAGAGGGTGACGGCGCTCTGGCCCAGGTGCACATATCCCAGCCCCACGTCCACGAGTGCCTTGAGTTTCACGGCTATGGAAGGTATGCTACTGAAGAACTCGTAGGCTTCGCTGATGGTCATCTCCAGCACGTCTCCTATGCTCTTCCCCTTGTAGTGCACGGCAAGCGTGTCCTCCTTGTACCGTTTGCCCCTGCACTCGGGGCATACCACGTTGACCGAGGGGAGGAAATTCATCTGTATCACCTGTATGCCGGCCCCCTTGCACTGCTCGCAGCGCCCTCCGGGGACATTGAAGGAGAAGCGTCCTGGCTGGAAGCCCCTGACCTTCGCGTCCGGGGTGGCGGCGAACAGGTTGCGTATCTGTCCGAATACGTCGGTGAAAGTGGCCGGATTGCTGCGCGGGGTCTTCCCTATGGGGCTCTGGTCCACCTCTATCACCTTGTCGATGTTCTCAATGCCTGTGATATCGCCGTAAGGCAGCGGGTGCATCTTTGCGTGGAAGAACCGGTTCTTGAGAATGGGCATCAGCGTGTCGTCTATCAGTGAGCTCTTGCCGCTGCCGGACACGCCGCTTATGCCTATCAGGCATCCCAGAGGGAAGTCTATGCCCAGATTCTTCAAATTGTTTCCGCAGCATCCTCTCAGTCCGAGCGTCTTCCCGTTGCCGCTGCGCCGCTGCGCCGGCACTTCTATGCTTCTGCGGCCGCTGAGATAATCCAGGGTCAGGGATTCCACACCGCTCCGGTCCGCTTCGGCGATTGCGCTCACAGGTCCGTTGAAGCATATCCTTCCACCCTGTGAGCCGGCTCCCGGACCTATGTCCACAAGCCAGTCCGCAGCCATCATCGTCTGCTGGTCGTGTTCCACCACCATCACCGAGTTGCCCTGGTCCCTGAGCTCGAGCAGGGAGTCAATCAGCTTGACGTTATCCCTGGGATGCAGTCCTATGCTGGGTTCGTCCAGTATATATAGCACGTTCACAAGTTTGGAACCTATCTGGGTGGCGAGGCGGATGCGCTGCGACTCTCCTCCGGACAGCGTGGCTGTGGGACGGTTCAGCGTAAGGTATTCCAGGCCCACGTCCAGCAGGAACTTTGTCCTGTCCGCAAGCTCGCGTATTATGTCCCTGGCTATTTCGGCGCTGCGCCCGTCCAGTTTCCCGGGCAGCGAGCATATCCATTCGTGGAGTTCGGAGATTTCCATTCCACTGACTTCGGCTATGTTTTTCCCGTCGATGCGGAAGTACAGCGCTTCGCTGCGCAGCCTTGTGCCGCCGCATACGGGGCAGACTATCTTGTCGTCGATTTCGTCCACGATACCGTCATAGGTCACCATCTGGGACGAAATGCCCTCTCCTATTCTGAACAGCTCGTCCGAGCCGAACACCAGCAGGGATACCACATCCTCCGGCAGGGTTTCGACGGGGTCGTGCAGCGAGAAACCGTATTTCCTGGCTATGGCGCGGACCACCTCGAAACGGTGGTTGTCCCTTTCCTCTCCCAGCGGCACGATGGCCCCGTCGGCGATGGACAGGCTCCTGTCGGGGATGATTCTGTCCATATCCACGTTCACTATGGTGCCAAGACCCTTGCAGTGCGGGCAATAGCCCTGCGGGGAATTGAACGAGAAACTGTGAGGCGCAGGCTCCGGCACTGACAGGCCCGTGTCCTCGTCCATCAGATGTCTGGAAAAATGCTGAAGGCTGTCGTTCTCCATTATGGCGATGGACCCCTTGCCGAAGTTCATGGCGGTCATCACCGAATCACGCAGCCTCTTCACGTCGTCGCCGGAAGGAACCAGTTTGTCCACTACAAGCTCTATGAAATGGGTCTTGTACCTGTCCAGGGCGTTGATTTCGGCAAGCTCGCGTATCTGGCCGTCTATCCTGGCCTGGGTGAAGCCGCGCCGGCGCATACTGTCGAACAGCTCCTTGTAATGGCCCTTGCGGCCCACGACCAGCGGCGCCAGAAGCCAGCATCTTTTCCCTGCATAGTTCTTCAGCAGCAGGTCCACTATCTGCTCGTCTGTATATTTCACAAGGGCCTTGCCCGTTGAAGGTGAGTAGCAGGTAGCGGCTCTGGCATACAGCAGCCTGAGGAAATCGTATATCTCCGTTATGGTTCCGACCGTCGAGCGCGGGTTGTTCCCCGTGGTCTTCTGTTCTATGGCTATTATGGGGCTGAGGCCGTTGATGCTTTCCACTTCGGGCTTCTCCATTATTCCCATGAAATGTCTGGCATAGGTGGAAAGCGTGTCCATATAGCGCCGCTGTCCTTCGGCGTACAGGGTGTCGAAGGCCAGGGAACTCTTGCCGCTGCCGGAAAGTCCCGTCACCACAACGAACCTGCCGCGCGGTATGGACAGGGATACGTTCTGCAGGTTGTGCGCGGATGCTCCGGTTATTATTATGTCGCCTCCGTCCTTATTCATCGCAGCCGAAAATGAAGGGGTTGGTGGTCCTTTCCGTGGCAATGTCGCTGCCGGGGCCGTGACCCGGATACACCCTGATATCTCCGCTCAGGGCCATCAGACGTCCGCGTATGGACAGCAGAAGGTCATCGAGCGAAGCGCATCCGTTGTCGGTTCGGCCTATGCTGCCGGCGAAGAGGCTGTCGCCTGTGAATATGGCCTTGTCACCGTCGAAAAGGAAACAGAGTCCTCCCGGGGAATGCCCGGGCGTGGGTATCACCTGTATGCCGGTGTCCCCGAAATGGAGGACGTCCCCGCCGCTGACTCCGTCAAAGACGAATTCCCCGGGGGCGGGCAGACCCATCGCCGTCATCGCGGGGTTGAACTCCGAGAGCGTCCTTTCCTCCTTCAGATCCATACGGGCTATTATGCCATACTTATCCTCAAGGTGCCTGACGCCGAAAATGTGGTCAGAATGGGCGTGGGTGAGAAGTATCATCACGGGTTTCAGACCCTCGGCCTCAATGTATGAGTCCAGTTCGTCCCTTTCCTTCCCGCTTAGGCACCCGGGGTCGATGACGACGCATTCTCCGCTGCCGTCGCTGACCACGTACGTGTTTTCACCGAAAAAGTTGAAAACGAATTTTTGGACCTTAATCATCAAATTTTCCGTTTATTGTGCAAAAATACAAAAAAGAGTTGTTACTTTTGTATGTTGAATCAAAGTTAATTTCGTTATGCACATAGCCATCGCCGGAAACATAGGAAGCGGCAAGACTACACTGACCAAGATGCTGGCCGCCCACTATGGCTGGACGCCCAAGTTCGAATCTGTGGACTACAATCCCTATCTTTCGGATTTCTATGAGGATATGGAACGCTGGAGCTTCAATCTCCAGATATATTTCCTGAACAAGAGGTTCAAGGACGTGGTGGACATCAACAAATGCGACGATGTCATCATCCAGGACCGCACCATATACGAGGATGCCAGGATATTCGCCCCCAACCTGCACGATATGGGGCTTATGAGCAGCCGTGACTTTGAGAACTACAACGACCTTTTCGAACTGATGATGAGCCTGGTCGGAGCCCCTGACCTTCTTATCTATCTCCGTTCATCAATACCCAACCTGATAGCCCAGATCCAGAAACGTGGCCGTGAATACGAGAAAAGCATACGCATCGACTACATCACCGGTCTGAACCAGAAATACGAGAACTGGATTTCGGGCTATAACCACAACCTCCTGATTCTGGACGTGGACAGGCTCAAATTCGAGAACAATCCCGACAACTTCCGCGAGGTGACAGACAAGATAGATGCAAAACTCTTCGGATTATTCAAATAGTCTTCCTTCCGGAAGGATAACTCTGGTCCAGTTCGCCGAGCACTACACCCGGAAATTTTCGGGCAAGACTTTCCTTTATGAAAAGAACGGCTCCGAATGGGAGCAGACTTCCTTCGACGAGACCAGGGTCGAGGCCCACGCCATCGCTGCAGGCCTCATCGATTTCGGTGTATGCAAAGGCGACCGAATAGCTATGCTGTCCGAAGGACGCAAGTCCTGGATAATAGGGGAGTTGGGACTGCTGTATGCGGGTGCTGTCAATGTCCCGCTCAGCGTAAAACTGGAGCAGAAGTCCGACCTTCAGTTCAGGATATCCCATTCCGAGGCCAAATATATAATGGTCAGCAAGGGTCAGCTTTCCAAGGTCCGCGCCATACGCCAGCAGTGCCCCGAACTCAAATACGTCATACTTTTCGACCATATCGAGAACCTTGAGGAAGGCGAGATATTCATAGGTGACATATACGCGCGCGGGGTTGAAGCCATCTATTCCCATCCGGAAGCCCTGGAGGAGAGGATGAACAGCATAGGCCCCGACGATTACGCCACCATTAGCTATACGTCGGGCACCGTGGCCAGCCCCAAGGGCGTACTGCTCACGCACCGCAACTATACGGCCAACGTGGAGCAGGTCCGCAACGTGATGTACTTTCCTCCTGACAGCAAAATGCTGCTGATCCTGCCCTTGGACCACTGCTACGCACACGTGGCCGGCCTTTATCTGAGTATGAGCTACGGCACTGCCATAGGCACGGTGCCCGGCAACAGTCTCAGGAACATACCTATGGCCATCCGGGAACTGCAGCCGGACATAATGCTGGTCGTTCCCACCATCACCAAGAATTTCAAGAAGAACATAGAAAGCCATATGCGCGATATGGGAAGCCTGAAATACAAGGCTTTCCTCTGGTTCCTAGGGCTTGCCAGCTCCTATTACAGGGAAGGCTATAACGCCGAGAGGGTGCGTCAGGGGTGGAAGCGTCCGCTGCTGCGTCTGGGCGACCGGCTCTTCTTCTCCAGGATACGCCAGAGCGTCTTCGGAGGCAAGCTGAAGTTCTTCGTCAGCGGTGCGGCCTATCTGGATATGGACCAGCAGCGCTTCTTCTATGCCATCGGCGTTCCCGTGATGCAGGGATACGGTCTGAGCGAGGCTACTCCCATAGTCAGCACCAACGACATAAGCAAGAAGCACGTCCTGGGCACCTGCGGTATGCCGGTGCGTCCTATGGAACTCCAGATAAGGGATGAGAATGACATGGAAGTTCCCCTGGGCGAGAAGGGAGAGATATGCGTGAAGGGAGAGAACGTGATGGCCGGTTACTGGAAGAATCCCGAGGCTACGGCCGAGACCGTCGTTAACGGCTGGCTCCACACCGGCGATATGGGTTATATGTGGGACAAGGACTTCCTGTGCGTGACAGGACGCTTCAAGAGCCTGCTCATTTCAGCCGACGGAGAGAAGTACAGCCCGGAACAGATTGAAGAGGTCATCACTTCCAAATCGAAATATATTGACCAGGTGCTGCTCTACAACTCCCAGAGCCCGTATACCATAGCCTTCGTCGTCCCCAACAGGGACAATCTTTGCGCTTACCTTGCCAAACTCCACAGGGGTGTGGATCCGGCATCAGCGCAGGGCAAGAGGCTTATGCTGGAGAAGATTCAGGGCGTGTTCGACTCGTACCGCAGCGGTCAGATCAACTTCGGGGCCTTCCCCGAGAGGTGGCTGCCGGCCTCAATCATAGTCATTAAAGAGCATTTCAGCCTGCAGAACGGTCAGATGAACGCCACCGCCAAGGTGGTGCGCCGCAAGGTCGAGGCCGACTATGCCGAAAGGATGAAATACGCCTTCACTCCCGAAGGGAAATCCATACTGAATCCCCTCAACCTGGAGAATATATAGGGTAACAAACAGAAAAGTGATAAAAAAATAACATTTTAAAAAGCGGTTCCGGACTTGTCGTTTGGAACCGTTTTTTTAATATGGCTTTCAATTTGTAAGGCAAATTTCGGGAATAGGATATTTTCTTAATGTTTTTGTCTTAAAATCGCCGAATAGACTATGCTATTGGCTGCTTAAAAATATTTGCATATTAAAAATTCCTGTTATACCTTTGCGGCTTCATTGGGTAAATTGTATCCTGTGAGCAACCGAGACTGAAAAAACTATTAACAAAAATAAGTCTAACTAAAAACATCTAACCATGAAGAAAATCAAAGTTCTTCTCGCATTGGTGCTCTCGCTGTACGGCGTATCGCTGTTCGCGCAGAACATCACCGTAAAAGGTGTAGTGACAGATGCCGCCAACGGTGAGCCTCTGTCAGGAGCTGCCATCCTCGTCAAAGGCACACCGAAAGGTACTGTCGCCGACCAGGACGGACGTTACACCATCACAGTGCCCGCTGACGCGACTCTCGGCTTTACCACAATCGGTTTCAAGGACGTCGAGATCGAAGTCAAGGGACGTACTGTTATCAACGTTGCCCTTGAGTCTGACAGCGAACTCCTCGATGAGGTCACTGTCGTTGCTTTCGGAACGAAACGCAAACAGGACCTCGTGGGCTCCGTGAGCTCAGTGAAAAAGGGCATTATCGAGAACACCCAGTCAGCTTCTGTTTCTGACGCACTCGAGGGTGCCGTTGCAGGTCTGCAGGTTCTCTCTTCATCCGGCCAGCCAGGTGAGGATGCCAGCATCGTGATCCGCGGTATCAGTTCACTTTCTGCCAGCAACGCTGCTCTTATCGTTGTCGACGGTTCTCCTTACAACGGCTACCTTTCCGACATCAACCCTGCCGATATCGAGAGCATCACCGTTTCCAAGGATGCGGTTTCCAACTCTCTGTACGGTGCGCGTGCATCAGGCGGCGTCGTAATGGTTACCACCAAGACAGGTAAGAAGGACAACATCAACATACGTTTCAACGCCAACGTAGGTTCCGTTCAGAGAGCTTACAAGGACTATGCAATGGTTACCGACAACAAGGAGTTCTATGAACTTACCTGGTACGGTCTGAGGAACACCGCAATGGCAGGAAATATGAAACTTGATGCGGAGAGCGCAGCTCTGTATGCCAGCCAGAACCTTCTCGACGAGGTTGGCAACTACAATGCCTTCATCATTCCCGCAGGCCAGTATCTCGTAGGTACGGACGGCAAACTCAACCCTGCCGCAAAGGTCCGCTACTACGATACTTTCGCAAACGCCCTCTTCCAGAACTCTATCCGTCAGAACTATGACATTTCGGCATCAGGCGCTACTGAAAAGACCGACTACTATATTTCAGCCGGCTACCTGAACAACAAATCATATGTCATCGGTTCCGATTACGAGCGCTTCACTGCCCGTGTCAACCTGAATACCCAGATTCTCAAGTGGTTGAAAGTCGGTATGAACGTCGGTTTCGGCCGTTCTACCCAAAATGGCGTCCAGGAGAGTACCAGCGCCGCATCCAACCCCTTCGACGTAGCCCGCGAATGGGCACCTATCTATCCCGTGCACGCGTATGCTGCAAACGGTCAGCCTGTGCTCGACCTCAACGGCAATCCCGTTTACGATGCAGGTACGGGACAGACTGAAGGCACCGTATCCCGTCCCACTGCAACCAACCAGAACGTTATCTGCAGCATGAACGAGGATATCCGCAAGACCGTGATGAATACTCTCACCGGCAAGGCCTATCTCGAGGCCAAGTTTGCCAAACACTTCACCTTCAACACCAACATCAGCTATGAGTATGAAGGCTTAAAGGGTACGACTTATTATACTCCCACCATCGGTGACGGCCAGTCATTCAACGGCCGCGGTACACACAGTACCAGCATTAACAACACTATCAATACCGTCCAGGTGCTCAGCTATGACAACATCTTCGGCGACAATCACAATTTCTCAGCCAAGATAGGTCACGAGTATTACCTCTACAATGCTGAGGTTCTCGCTGCGCAGAAGACTCAGTTCTTCGATCCTTCCAACCCCGAACTCGTGAACGGTGGTGAAATGCAGTACAGCGAAAGCTATTCTGAAAAACACAACATCGAAGGTTTCTTCGGAATGGTGGATTACAACTATGCTTCCAAATATTACCTTTCTGCCGCCTATCGTCGTGACGGAACTTCCCGTTTCATCGGCAAGAACAGATGGGGTAACTTCTGGTCAGTAGGTATCGGTTGGCGTCTCACCGGCGAGCGCTGGGCTCAGGATGCCAAATCATGGCTGAACGACCTCAAGTTCCGCGCTTCTTATGGTACACAGGGTAACGAGCGTGTAACCTCCGGCGGTTATACTCCTTACGTTGACCAGTACGGTGTAGCCTGGGACGGTACGGCTCTCGGCTATTCACAGGTGTTCTACGGTAACCCCAATCTTACCTGGGAATCTCAGAACACTGTTGACGCAGGTGTTGACTTCCGTCTTTGGAACCGTGTTTACGGTAACGTCGACTACTATATGACAATCAACGACGGTCTGCTTTTCCAGCGTCCTACCGCAACTTCAACCGGCCGTCCCTACAACTGGGAGAACATCGGCAAGATGCAGAGCCAGGGTGTTGAGGTGGAAATCAACGTGGATATCTTCAACAAGAAGGATCTTCGCTGGTCAATCGGCCTCGTAGGTGCCCACAACACAGTCAAGATGCTTACCCTCCCGGAGGAGAACAAGGCTGACGGAATCACCAGCGGCAACTTCAAGCTTATGGAAGGCAAGGACCGCTACGAATACTTCACATACCAGTACGCCGGTATGGATGAGAAAGGTAACGCCCAGTGGTGGATGGATGAGACAGAAGAAGATCCCGAAACCGGTGAGGACAAGCCCACAGGCAACAGGGTCAAGACTACCACTTATTCAAATGCCACCAAGTACTGGACAGGCAAGAGCGCCATTCCCGCTTTCAACGGCGGTCTGAATACCTCTTTCTATTTCAAGGGTCTTGACATCGCTATCCAGACTGCCTTCCAGATCGGCGGTTGGGGCTACGATTCAAATTACCTCAGCGGTATGAGCCAGAGTTTCTACGTAGGTCACAACAAAGACCTCTGGAACACCTTTGATCCTACTACCGGCAAGGGAAACATTCCCGTATGGAATGCTGACAACTCATCCAACTCTTACAGCCAGACTTCTGACGCCCACCTCGTAACGGCCTCTTATTTCAGTCTGAAGAACGTGACAGTTGGTTACACCTTCCCTTCAAAATGGATGAGCAAGGCAAAAATCAAAGCTCTCCGTATCTATGCAGTTGCAGACAACGTTTGTCTGGTTTCTGCTCGTCAGGGATATGATCCCCGCGTTTCCATCAGCGGCGGCAATTCAGGCTTCGGCGGATACTCTCCCCTCAGGTCTATTTCCGGCGGTATTCAGTTAACATTCTAACCTTAAATTGATAAAGCAATGAAAAATACATATAAAATACTTGTTTCTGCTTTAGCAATACTTTCACTCTCTTCCTGCCTGAAGGATATCAATCCTACAGACGTTCTCACGGAGGACAGGAAGAATGAAATTTCGCAGGAAAACCCTGACAAGGTGTTCTCAGCAACCCTGACAGGTGTATATACCAACATTCAGCAGGCAGTTCTGTCCAACCTCAGCCACAACTATTTCGGCCAGAAGAGCTTTGACTACCTAACATCCCTTATGGGTAACGATATGGTGATGACAGGTCGTTTTGCGATGAGTATCTATCACTATCTTATGGACTACTGGCAGGAGGATTATGCTCCCACCGGCAACCGCTGGCGTGAGTACTACGATCATATCGCTGCCGCAAATACCATCATCAAGGCCATTGATGAGCAGGACCCTGCCACTACCAATGCCGCTCTCAGCTATCTCGCTCAGGCCAAGGCCATCCGCGGTTATGCTTATCTTCAGCTCGCCAACCTCTACCAGAGGTGCTACTATGTAGGAGCTGATGGCACGAAATGGGGCAAGGGTACAAAATATGACTGGTCCAACGAGCCTCTCGTACCTCTTCTTACCGAACTTACCGAGGGTGATCAGCCCCGTTCAACCGTGAAGGAGATTTACGACGTCATCATTTCTGACCTCACAAGTGCCATTGACATTTTCGCCAAGATAGGTGCGACGAAGACTGCCACTCAGAATGATTTCGATGGTTGCGTGGCTTCCCTCTATCTTGCAAGGGCTTATATGAATATGCACGAGTGGACCAAGGCTATTGCCTGCGCACAGACCGTTATGGACAATTACGGGATTCTTACTACAGAGGCCGACATCCTTCAGGGATTCAGCAGCCTCAGCCTTCCCGACGTTGTGTTCGGTTGCCCCATCACTGCTGACAACTCCACCATCTATATGTCCTTCTTCTCTCAGATGGATATGTTCGGTGACGGTTACGCCGGAATCGGTGTATGGCGTGCAGGTTTCAAACCTTTCGTGGACAGGATTGCCGATACCGATATACGTCTGGAGTGGTTCCTCTGCGACCGTTCAGTGTCCAACGTAGCTTTCGCCGGCAACAAACAGGTTGACTACCAGTCCTGCAAGTTCATAGGCTGCGGACGCGACAACCTCGTGGACGACGGCTCCGGTAAGTTCGTAGGCACGGGTTGGGAACTCGGCAACTACATCTATCTGCGTTCTGAAGAGGCCTGGTTCATCAAGGCCGAGGCTCTTGCGCACAACAACGACATCCCCGGTGCCAAGACCGTCCTCGCAGAGGTTATGGCTCCCCGTCAGAAAGGTTATGAACTCGTAACTTCCGACAAGGCCGCAGTTATCGAGGAAATCAATTTCCAGAAGAGGGTCGAGTTCTGGGGAGAAGGCATCGAGTTCCTTGACAACCGTCGTCTCAACATCCCTCTTGACCGTACGGATGAAACTTGGGGTGCTGCCAACAACAACCATCTTGATGGCGGTAAGATCAAACTCGGCGTGGAGGAACTGGGCTTCACATACCAGATTCCCAAGTCTGAGATAGAGAATAACAAAGAGTTGACTGACGCCGACCAGAACAAATAATTGATACGATATGAAAAAACTTGGATACATATTCGGTATAGCCGCCATAGCTCTTTCTCTGGCTGCTTGTACCAGCAAGGAGCAGAACTACACTCCGACTCCTGCATACCCCGGGGACAATGTTTATTTCCCCAGCACCATCAATCCGACGGTGGCTCTGGAGCAGGGCGCCACATCGTTCACCGTGACGATTGCCCGCAACGAGTCAGCCGCCAAGGATGCAATTGATGTTCCCATCATCTCTGCCGGCGATGCTATCGACGGCGGTTACATCAGCGTGCCCGGTACCGTTTCTTTCGCTGCCGGCGAGACTGAAGCAGCAATCAACATCGCTGTTGACCCTGAGAAACTTGGTTTGAACAATGCTGTCGGCGTTACCCTTGCAATTGCTGACGAAGGCGCAACAATGCCTTACGGCGATTCTTCAATCACTCTCAGCATCTCCATTCCTCTTCCCTGGCTCGTATTTGACACAGGTACGATCTATGAAACTCCCTACTGGGGCCAGCAGGAGGCCAAGACTCTCTATTATCAGGTAATGTCAGACGAAATCTGGCAGTTCAAGGTCGTCGGCTGTTTCGGTCACGATGCTATAGCCGGCGGTGGAGAGTATGACGTTCAGGACTACCGCTTCTATCTGAACACCAAGACCAATGCCGTCTATATTCCCAAACAGTATATGGGATATACCAATAGCAATGGTGAGGTATGGTTCCTGGATGAGACAGAGTACTACAACTGGTATTGGTATTCGCAAGGTAAAGGCTATGGATATGCTGAGGGTACAGCCGAGTGGTTTGCTTTCTGCGACAGCTTCAGGGCTAAATATCCCGAGGATTATTACCCTTTCTATGACGGCAACGGCGGATTCTATCTTGCCGATATGTATGTAGCCGGAGAACCCGGTACCGCCGATTATCTGGGTGACTATGTATGGTATGCGAAAACAGGTCAGTATGACTCTTTCATCTGCGACAGTTTCGTACGTCTTGACTTCACTTCAACCGTTGAATATGGCGGAATGTTCGTTGACCCTGACGGCGTTGCCACACCTATCATAAACTTCACAGGTGCAGCTGACGTTGCCGGTCTGAAATATGTCATCGCAGGCCAGGATGTCGATCCCCTTACTCTCCTCAGCGTTATAGTTGTGGGCGAAGATGAAAATATTCAGGATATCACCCTTGTTGGTGGAGAGGCTTCCGTCCAGCCTGCTCTTGAGGTCGGAACTTACCGCATTGTTGCCGTTCCTTACGGTACTGACGGTGAACTCCAGCCTGATGACGCAGTTCTGTGCGACTTCTACTTCCCCGGCGCCAATGCCGAAAAACCTGAGGTCGAGGGCGAGCTTCTGCTGATGTCCGGAACGGATGTCTTCTCAGAAGAGAAGATAAAGGAGGATGGAATAACTGATTACAATTCTCTGGGTTATGTCCTTTATGGCAAGGAGTTTAAATCTGCCAAATATTACTGCAACGAGTCATCCATCATAGCAACCTGGACAGGCCCTCTTGAGGAGTTGGTTGCCACATACGGAACGGATTTCGATGCTGATGATATCAGTGTAATCAATACCAGGGGGTACGTTGCCGACGGTTTCCTCAAACGTAAGGCAGCTACCGAATATCAGATGATAGTTGTCGTAGAGAATGTTTATGGATCAAAGAAGACGTTCGTTGCCACACATACCACGGCAGAACTGCCTTATCAGGGGGATCTTGTTATAGGCGATTATGAGATTGAGTGCAGCAACCCTTCATTTGCGACCATCACCATCGTTCCCAAGGAAGAGGAAAACAACTTCATAGTCTATAACATTGCAATTCCCAACAATGCTGGCTGGAATGCAGTATTTGACCCTGCAAACAACACATTGACCTGTGATGGAACGGAATATGGATATGAGGAATATGGCAACCAGTTCGGAGCATTATACGCTTATTACGATAGTGCGAAGACTATGGTTTATGCAATAGAAAGCTATGCTTCTGAACAAAGCCAGGGTGATGATTCCATCGTATTCGATGTCGATCCCGCAACCCACAAGTTGACGGCGATTCATCCCAATGTCCAAGTGAATGTTTATGACGCTCAAAGTGTTCAGTACATCGGAACTGCCAATGCAATAGAAGATGGTGCAGCTGTAACTTGTGTTTCAAGCACGAATTCAGTCAACCGTACCGTCAATACCCTTGTTCCCAACAAGTTCAGCTTCGGTTTGAAGAAATCATTGTTCAATGTTGAGAAAGGCATCAAATCTGATCTCAATTCATTCAAGCCCCTTGCTTCAACCTCTTCAAAGGAGTGGAGCGCTGGATGCCAGAAGGTTAAAGGAAACGGTAAAGCTAAACTTGATGCTTTCAAAGCTGACAAGAAATTCTAGTCTTATACTACTCTAAATTAATGGCGGCCTTATGACCGCCCTTTGGTGTTTGATATGAAGAAATTACATTATTTTATATGCGCCGCCCTGATTCTGTCGGCTTTCGCCGGCTGTAAGAAGGATGAGCCTATTGTCTACACGACGCTGGCTGAACTTGCGACAAAGTCAACCACCACGTATGCGGATTTCGATATCCATATAAAGGGTTTGACGGTTTCTGCCGTTTTCGGAAATTATGTCCAGATGGAGGATGCGACTGCGGGTGCCCAACTGAACAAGTCCGGGCACACTTTCAAGCCCGGGCAGCTCATAGACGGCCATATAACCGGCAAAGCGAGGATATCTTCCGGTGCCCTGCTCTTTTCCGAGCTGGAGGTTTCCGGGGCAACTGTGACACAAACTCAGAATGTCCCTTGCACTACAATCAAGCTTTCTGACCTGATTGCCGACAAAGTGAAATATTCCCACAGACGTGTGAAATTGGAGAATATGACCTTTGTAAACGGTTTCAACGGTACAGCGGGAGGCTCGGGAATCATTTCCCAGCGCGGAGTGCAGATGAGCGCCACCTGCCGTCCGCAGGGCTTCAAGGTGGAGGATGGCTCTCAAGGAGACCTTATCTGCTATCCTACGTCAGCTGCCTGCTATGTGTTCGATGCCAAGGACTTCAATGAGCACGAGATACAGTCTCCTCTGACAGCGAAGTCGGCATTCGGAGTATATTCTGCTACGGATGATGCTGCTTCCGAAATTTTTGTCTATGAAGCCGGCAAGGACCAGTATTCATATTCTGTCAACGATGGCAAGATGGTCTTCCATCTTCAGAATTACAACGAGGAGTGGTTCGCAGGATTCCAGTATCCCGCCAAGGTCAAGGCCGGCCAGGTCGTAAGTCTTTCATTGGATGCTTCCGGCGTGTCGGCATACTCACCTGCAGACATCAGCGTCACGATTGAGAAGGTTGGCCAGGACATACTCTGGCTTATGGATTATCCCAACAATATGGGTTATGTGGTTTATTACGAAAAAGAGGAGAAATAGTGCGATGAAAAGGTTATTAATATTTTCATTGGCTCTGCTTTGCGGAGTGTTTGCTTCAGCAAGAACGCTTTCACAGCAGGAAGCGGCCGAATATGCACGCAAGTTTTTCGGCAATACCACATCTTCTTCCATAAAGCAGGTGTGGACAGGCACATCGACCGAGTCTCCCGCTTTCTATGCATTCAACCATGTCGGAGGCGGTTTCGTGATCATCTCTGCCGAGGATGCGGTGACTCCCGTGCTGGGCTATTCCCATACCGGCAGTTTCCGCGTGGAAGGTATGCCCTCCAACATCAGGGGCTGGTTCTCAGGACTTGAGAAAGATATCAAGACCGTTCGGGAGAAGAATATTAAGGCCGGCAACGATGTGCGTGCCGAGTGGGCCAGCATAGGTGCGAAAACCAAGGGCGGTGCTTCAGTTGTGCTCGAGACCGCAGAATGGGGTCAGGGTAATCCCTACAATTATTACTGTGATATCCCCGGCGGCAAGGCTGTGACGGGTTGCGTTGCAACGGCGATGGCTATCTTCATGCGCTATATGGAGTATCCCGAACATGGAATGGGCAGTGTACCTTCTTACACAACGAGAACTTATGGCTACAAGATGACCGGATACAGCATAGAGGACCACAACTATGATTGGAGCAATATGCCTTTGAAGAGCACCGACGTAAAGCAGGCCGGTGATGATGCGAAGCATGCCATAGCAACTCTAATCCACGACTGCGGTATGTCCGTGTATATGGATTACACAAGTGGCGGTTCTGGTGCAGGAAGTTATTCTCCTATGGTTGCTCTTGCCAAGAATTTCGGTTACAGTGCATCTATGCGACACGTAGCGAAAAACAGCATTGACGATATTTATGAGTATTACGCGCTCCTCAAGGGTGAAATTGACTCGGATCGTCCTGTACTGTATTCTGCCTCGGACCCGGGTGCCGGAGGACACGCGTTCATTATCGACGGATATGACGAGGACTATATGTGGCGTCTCAACTGGGGATGGTCAGGCTCCGATAACGGTTTTTACACCATAGACCTGAAGATTCCCGGCAGTTATCAATTCAGCGACAGACAGGTTGCTTTGATTGGCGCTGCCCCTGACCCTGACAAGATAGACGAGGCCTCTTCCAATATTATGCTTGATAATTACGGACTCAAGCTGACTTCGGGGCAGGTGGGCACTGAAGGTGAGTTTGTGCTGACCTCCGATTATGTTACCAATATGGGAAATGCCGATTATTCGGGGAATCTGGTAGTTGTCCTTGTAGATAAGGATGACAACATCATCGAGCAACTGTGCAAACCCCAGAAAGCTGAAATTCAAAAGGTATCTGTCGAGGGATACAATTATATGTACCAATTCGACTTTACCTGCAAGTTGTCAAAGCCTCTGGGATTCCGCGATGGCATAATGCTGGCATATCAGGTACCCGGAACTGAGGACTATGCTTTGACGCCTTATCCTCATGACGGCACTGTAGGACG
The DNA here is from genome assembly GCA_024401635.1 of Bacteroidales bacterium. GTDB lineage: Bacteria > Bacteroidota > Bacteroidia > Bacteroidales > UBA932 > Cryptobacteroides. The sequence goes on along the minus strand of JAKSKP010000003.1, from coordinate 32,912 downwards.
TTTGGGTGCAATTCCTTATTTCATAAAACTTGACAAGACCGAGTACAAGGCCGGCGATACCATCTATTTCAAGCTGACCGGCGGAACGGAGGCTCTTTCCGGAGCTGTATGGTATTACGATGGCGTCAAGACCGCAGAACTCTTGCATACGCTGACAGCGGGAACGCATACAATCAAAGCGGTACTCTCCAAGGCTTCGGGAGTCAAGGAGACCCTCGTTCAGGAGATTATTGTGAAATAGTCTATTTATGCCGGATGACTCTTCCGGCGCCTGAACAGCGAACGTTCTGAACGTCAGCGGGGCCGTAGCAATGCAGATTGCTGGCTCCGCTGATGTTTCCTTTTATGGTACCGTTGACGCATACCCTGACGTTGGAGGCCCCGCTCAGGTTCACCTTTGCGATTGAAGTCACGAACTTGTCGGCATCCACGTTGCAGGCGCCTGACAGCACTGTATTGAATGTGCGGCTGTGTCCCTCGATCTGGGCTTCGGACGCTCCGCTGGCATTCACGTCCAGATCGGATACTTCCAGCCTGCCGTAGAAATGTGATGCACCGGAAAGGCTGATGGAGAAATTCTCCCCCTGCACGCACTCGTCCATCTGTATGGAACTTGCCCCGCTTGCGGAAATCGACTCCAAGGCGGCATTCCAGGGAAGGGTTACCACGGTGGCGTTCGAGCTTTTCACTTTGCGCGGACGTTTTACCGTCATACGGTTCCCGTTATATCCGATTTCCAGCCGGCTGCCGTTTACTATGACCTTGACATAGGGCAGTATTGCCTTGTCGGCCGTGATGTGGGCCTGTTTGTACTGTGAGGAGTAGCGGACTTCGATGTCGTTGCCGACAGAGATGCTCTCATATTTCCCGGCAATGACGATGTCCTTGCCGTCCTGTTCTCCCGTAAGGATTATTTTCTTTGCTGCGAGTGCTGCGCAGGACAGCAGAGCTGCTATGACGAGTATGTATTTTTTCATAGGTTTTCCTTGCTTTGCTTATTTTACAAGACCGAGTTTTCTCATCAGGGCTTCAGGCTGAGGGTCACGGCCACGGAATTTGCGGTAGAGCACTGCGGGGTCCTCGCTGTCGCCTTTTGTGAGTATGTTTTCGCGGAAACTGTCCGCCGTGGCCTTGTCGAAGATGCCGTTCTCCTTGAACAGTGAGAACGCGTCGGCTTCGAGCACCTCGGCCCATTTGTAAGAGTAATATCCGGCAGCATATCCGCCGCTGAAAATGTGGTTGAAGCTCTGGCAGAAACTTGTCTCGGCTATTTCGGGGAGCACTCCGTAGGGCCTGAGAACGCGTTTCTCGAACTCCTGCGCGGTCTCATCCCCGGGAACGGCCGTCAGAGTGTGCCAGGCCATATCGATGATGCCGAACTGGAGCTGGCGTACCTGTCCGTATGCGCTGAGGTAGTTCTGGCTGTCTATGATTTTCTGCAGCAGTTCGGCAGGAATGGTCTCGCCTGTCTTGTAGTGCCTGGCGAAACTGTTCAGGAACTCTGGTTCGAAGCACCAGTTCTCGTTTATCTGCGAAGGAAGCTCCACAAAGTCGCGGGCTACGTTGGTACCTGTCTGGCTGGGGAACTCTCCCTCTGCCAGTATTCCGTGCAGGGAGTGGCCGAACTCGTGGAGGAAAGTCGTGAATTCGTCGTGAGTGATAAGTGAAGGCTCTCCGGCTGTGGGTTTGGTGAAGTTGCACACTATGCTGATGAAGGGACGCTTCTCGATGCCGTTCTCTATGCTCTGACCGCGGAATTCCGTCATCCAGGCTCCGCCGCGCTTGCTTTCGCGGGGGAAGAAATCGGCGTAGAAGAGGGCCTTGTGATTGCCTCCGGCATCCTTGACGTCATAAACCTTCACGTCTTTGTGATATACTGGCAGGTCTATGGGCTCGAACTGAAGTCCGTACAGGCGGCCGGCGAGGCTGAAAGCGGCTCCTATGCAGCTCTCAAGCTCGAAATAGGGCTTGAGTTCCTCGGCGTTGAAGGAATATTTCTCCTCCTTGAGGCGCTCGCTCCAGAAGCTGAAGTCCCAGCTCTCGAGTTTGCCCTCGAAGCCTTTGGAATGGGCGAAATCCTCGATTTCCTTAACCTCTGCAAGGGCGAAGGGAAGGGTGGGTTCCATAAGGCTGCCGAGGAAAGCATTCACTGTCTCCTTGTCCTTGGCCATACGCACTTCCAATGCGTAGTCCGCATAGGTGGGGTAGCCCAGGAGGTTGGAAATCTTGATTCTGGTGTCTGCGATATCCTTGATTACCTGTGAGTTGTCGAATTCACCGCCCACAGCGCGGGTGTTGTAGGCCATATAGAGTTCCTTGCGCAGTTCGCGGTCGGCGCAATATTTCATAAAGGGGCCGTATGAGGGGGCCTGAAGGGTGAACGTCCAGCCTTCCTGCCCTTTCTCGTCTGCAGTTTCGGCGCCCTGGGTAAGTATGTACTGGGGCATTCCGGCAAGTTTGGCGGAATCAGTCACGTTCAGGGTATAGGCGTTTGTTGCGGCGAGCACGTTCTTCCCGAACTGGAGGCTCAGGAGACTGGCCTTCTCGGAGAGTTGTGCATAGGTCTCCTTGTCCTCGTCGCTGAGGTTGGCTCCGCTGCGCACGAATGATTTGTATGTCTGCTCCAGAAGTCTCAGCTCATTCGGTTTGAGATTCTCGTTCTCCCTGTCCTCGTAGACGGCCTTTACCTTCTGGAAGAGGGGCTGGTTGAGGGAGATGTACATACTGTATTCCGTCATAAGGGGGCTCAGTTCCTCGGCAAGGGCCTGCATTTCGTCGTTGGTGTCGGCCTCGAGCAGGTTGTAGAATACGCCGGAGACCTTGTCCAGTATGGGATTTGCGAACTCCATGGGGACAATGACGTTGGCGAAGCAGGGCTTTGCGGTGTCTGCCACGATCTTGTCTATGTTAGCCTTTCCTTCGGCTATTCCTGCCTCGAATGCCGGCTTGTAATGTTCTGTTTTGATTTTGTCAAACTCGGGCGCGTTGTAGGCGAGTTTGGATTCGGTTAGAAACGGATTTTCCATTTTGCAAGATGAAAGCACAGCCAGTGCGGCTGCTGCCGTGAGTAATGTTCTTTTCATTTTTTAGAAGATATGTCCTTCAAAGTTAATGTTATTCTTTGAATGTTGAAAATTCTTGAGTCAGAAATCTTGAAGGAAATGTCGTAGCAGGAATAGTGATAGACGGGCCGCCTGCCTGTCTTTGTGACGGAGGTCACCATATGCGGGTTGAAGCCCATGGACTGTGCCTCGTCGAGCGGGATCTGGTCAACCCTCATCTTCAGCAGGTTGTTGAGTATCACATAGTTCTTCTCAAGATTCCTGTTTATCTTGTCCCTGTAGGCCGTGTGGGCGTAACGGCGTATGTTGTTGTAGCGGTTCTTGCATGCGGCGCAGCAGAATTTTCTGTCGGACCGTCCGTATTTCATGTCATTGCCGCACTGGAGGCATTTGGGTTCTGTGACATCCTTGTACTCGTCCATACTTTTTTTGTGCAATAATGGCGACTGTGCCGGCATTGTGCAATAGCCCGTGCATATTATATTTTTTTTCTTGTGAAGTTTTGTCTTTTTCTTAAAGGAACGCAATTTTTTTACGTTCATTAAGATTTTTCAAAAATCGTAAAATAAACGAAAACCTTTCCTCCGCTGTTGCAAATTCCATTTCCAGGATCTTCCTTTGCCGGTGTAAACCAAAATCAAAAAACTATGGAACAGATCAATCAAGTTCTCATCCGCGGCCGTGTCGGAATCGTAAGAATGAACACGGTGAACGAAAGGAGCGTATGCAATTTCTCCGTGGCTACCAATCTGGTCAGACGTACCGCCGACAATACGACGGTCGAGGAGGTGACCTGGCACAACTGCACCGCCTGGGGCAACAAAAGGTTTCCGGACCTGTCGCTCATCAAGGTGGGGACACCCATCGAGGTGAAAGGAAGGCTCAGGAACAACAAGTATTCCGGTGCGGACGGAGCCGAGCACTATTCCACCGAAATCTCCGTGGGCGAGTTCACCATCATTCCGGAGAACGAGGTTCTGACGTCTGAAAACGCGCTGTAATTGCGCGTTGGGGAAACAAGTCGTCCGTCGTGAATAACTGGGGAAGATGCAGAGCTTCCGATGGCAATTACGCCAAAATTATTATATTTGCATTACTATTGACTCACGATATGGCGACTAAGAAAATCCCGTTTCTGAAACAGGCCAGACAAGTCCTGGCCTGTTCGGCTTTCATCCTTTTCGTCCTGCTTTTCATGGACTGGGGAGGAGTTTTTGACAAGGCTTTGGGCTGGCTGCCCCGGACGCAGTTCTATCCGGCCGTGATAGGCGGAAGCATTGCGGTGGCCATCCTCATAATAGTGCTGACTATGGTCTTCGGTCGTGTTTACTGTTCGGTGCTCTGCCCCTGGGGCCTGCTTCAGGACGGCATCTACCGCATCAGAACCGCCGGGCCGAAGAAGAGACGTTTCCGCATGCGCTATACCAAGCCCTGTAACGCCATACGCCTGGGCATCCTTGCGGCGTTCCTTGCCGCCGTGGCGTTCGGTTTCGGATCCATCGCCTATCTGATCGAGCCGTACAGCAATTTCGGGAATCTGATGGGGACGCTCAAGGGCAGGACGGGCCTGGAGGTGATGATAGTCGCCGCCGTTACGCTGGTTGTACTGGTCCTGTTCGTGGTCAAAGGCGGCAGGGCGTGGTGCAATACGCTGTGCCCGGTGGGAACCATACTTGGAATCTTCAGTAGAAGAAGCCTGTTCAGACCGGTAATCAACGAGGAAAAGTGCGTGTCCTGCGGGCTTTGCGGCAAGGCCTGCCGCGCATCCTGCATCGACACAGAGAATCACGTTGTGGATATGTCACGCTGCATATTGTGCTTCGATTGCCTTGACAACTGCAAGGAAGGGGCGATCGAGTACAGGTGGACAGCTGGTGCCGGATCACGCGGATCCGTAAGGCGTCCGTCCGAAGAACCGGTGGCCAAGGGTTCCGAGGCCGCCGCTGGCGGTAACTCCCGCAGGGCCTTTATTTCCGCTGCGGCGCTGGCTGTGGGGACCGCTGCCCTCAAGGCCGCCGACGGCCAGGGCGGGATTGCCGTGCTGCAGAAAAAGGTGGCTCCGGAAAGGTCGGTGCCTATATCTCCTGCAGGTTCGTCGTCCGTCGCATCCTTCAACCGTAACTGCATAGGCTGCCAGCTTTGCGTGAGCGTATGCCCCAACGGCGTTTTGAGCCCGGCGGTGAGCTTTGACAACTTCATGCACCCCGTGATGAATTACGAGAAAGGCTTCTGCCGGCCCGAGTGCACCGCCTGCAGCAATGTCTGTCCCACCGGAGCGATAAGGAAAATCAGCGTCGAGGAGAAATCCTCAATAAGCATAGGCCACGCGGTATACAACTCGTTCAGCTGCGTCGTGAATACCGACGGCGTGTCTTGCGGCAACTGTGCAAGACATTGCCCTTCAGGAGCCATTACCATGGTTCAGAATATGTTCGGCTCGAAACCCGACCTGCTGGTGCCTTCCATAAACACCGAGAAATGCATAGGCTGCGGAAGCTGCGAATATGTATGCCCCGCACGTCCCGTGAGCGCCATATACGTTGAAGGCAACGAAGTTCACCACGTTATTTGACAGTTGACTATGGACAGAAGAACATTCATAAAAGATACTATGCTGGTGGCCGGCACCGCTGCCCTTGCCGCCTGTACCGGAGTGAAAAAGGGGAAAGGAACGCTCTCTCCCTCCGCGTCCGGAGAAATGACTTTACGTACCAACCCCAAGGACGGCTCGAAGGTCAGCCTGCTGGGCTACGGCTGTATGAGATGGCCCGAGACTACGGATGACGATGGGCGATACGCTCTGGACCAGGAGGAGATAAACCGTCTGGTGGACAAGGCCCTTGAATCGGGAGTTAACTATTTCGACACGTCTCCCGTATATTGCCGCGGATTGAGCGAAAAGGCTACGGGCATAGCTTTGTCAAGGCATCCCCGCGAATCGTATGCCGTGGCTACGAAGATGTCCAATTTCTCGCAGTACGACTTCGACTCGGCGCGCAGCATGTACGAGAAGTCGATGCGCGAGCTGCAGGTGGACTATATAGACTATTACCTTCTGCACAGTCTGGGAGGCGGCAGGGAGGACTTCCAAGGCCGTTTCGTGGATAACGGCGTGCTGGATTTCCTGCTGAAGGAACGTGAGGCCGGCAGGATACGCAACCTTGGCTTCAGCTTCCACGGATCTCCCGCGCTGTTCGATTATCTTATGACCCTTCACGGGAAGTATCATTGGGACTTCGTGCAGATACAGATGAATTATGTGGATTACAACGGCGATGCCCGGTATCTGTATGAAACCCTGGAGAAAATGGGGATACCCGTGGTCATTATGGAACCCCTGCTGGGCGGACGTCTTGCCAAGGTGCCCGATTTCATAGGGCAGCAGTTGCAGCAGCGTGACGGCTCGAAGAGCATAGCCAGCTGGGCATTCCGCTTCTGCGGCACCTTCCCCGGAGTGCTCATCGTGCTCAGCGGAATGACCTATATGGAACATCTGGAAGACAATCTCGAGTCATTCAGCCCCCTGCAGCCTCTCGATGCCGGGGATATCGCCTTCCTGGGCGACACTGCCGTCAAGCTGACGAAATATCCCATAGTGCCCTGCACGGACTGCAGATACTGTATGCCCTGCCCCTACGGTATAGACATACCCGGAATCTTCGCGCATTACAACAGGTGCGTGAACGAAGGTGACGTGGCCGTGGAGGGGGATCCTTCGTACAGAAAGGCCCGCCGCCGCTATCTGCGCTCATATTCGCGCGAGGTGTTTCCCGAACATCAGGCTGACAAGTGCATCGCCTGCGGCAAGTGCGTCCCGAAGTGTCCGCAGAGGATTAAGATACCTTTGATGATGCAGCGCATAGACGGCTACGTCGAGGAGCTCAAGAGAGGGAAATTCTAAGGGATGCCGCCTCAGCCCCCGGATTGCCGGGCTTTACTTCGGAGCCATCCTGTAGAGGAAAATCGCGATTCCCGTGAAGATTACGTTGGGCAGCCATATGGCTATGGGTGCCGGCATAGTGTCCGCTATCACGAACATTTCGCTGAACTTCTGGAAAAGTATGTAGGAGAAGCTCAGGGCTATGCCCAGGGCCAGGTTCCAACCTATGCCGCCCCTGCGCTTGCGTGAGGACAGGGCAACTCCTATGATGGTCAGGATGAATGCGGAGAAGGGCATGGCGTACCTCGTGTTCTTCTCGATGAGGGCCTTCTTTATATCGGCATCGCCGCGCATTCTTTTCATATCGATGTAATCGTTAAGCTCGTTGATATCCAGCTGGGTCTCGTATTTCCTGGTTTTCTTGAAGTCTCCTATGGTGAGGTTTATCACGGTGTCCAGCTGCTGGCCGTTCCTCACCTTGTCCTCCAGAGCTGCGCCGTATTCCCTTATGAAATATTTCTTCAGCCTCCATCCGCAGAAAGTGCTGTCCCATACCGCCTGTTCCGCTGACAGCTTGCTGACTATCTCGTGGTTCTCTATCTTCTCCAGCGTGAAGCGGTAGGCGGTGTTGTTCCAGTTGCTGAAAGACTCCACGTAAACGAATTCTCCGGGGTTTATCTGGTAGTGCAGGTTGCGCATGCTGACCTGCCTGTTGTAGTCGTGCACGTATTCCGTCTCGAAGGCCATTCTCACCTTGTTGGCGTGAGGTATCACCCACAGGTTCAGGGAGAGGGATATGATTGATATGAACGCAGCCGACAGCATATACGGCCGCAGCAGCCTCTGGAACGATATGCCGCAGGAAAGCACGGCTATTATCTCCGAGTTCGCCGCCAGGCGCGACGTGAAGAAGATTACCGTTATGAATATGAAGATGGGGGAGAACATATTCATGAAATACGGTATGAAGTTCACGTAATAGTCGAGGATGATGGCCTTCAGAGGGGCTTCCTTGGTCACGAAATCGTCTATCTTCTCCGATATGTCGAAGATGATGACTATGATTATTATGAGGAAGAGGGCGACGAAGAACGTGCTGATGAAGCGCCTGATTATGTACCAGTCCAGCTTCTTCGGCCTCCATTCGTACAGTATGTCTTTCCAGTTCATCCTACAGTCTTGTCGAAGTTCTACAGTCTCTTCGTGAGGCGTTTCACAGTCTCTTTCTTCCAGGCGGCGAAGTCACCGTCCAGTATGTGCCGCCTTGCAGTGCGGACCAGGTCCAGATAGAAGGCGAGGTTATGCTCGGAGGCAAGCTGGGCGGCGAACATCTCTCCGGCTATGAACAGATGGCGCAGATAGGCTCTGGAATATGTCCTGTCCACGAAAGACGAGCCGTCGGGGTCTATGGGGCCGAAGTCGTCGGCCCATTTCCTGTTGCGCATGTTCATTATGCCGTTCCAGGTGAACAGCATTCCGTTGCGTCCGTTGCGGGTGGGCATCACGCAGTCGAACATATCCACTCCGCGCTCTATTGCCTCCAGTATGTTCTCGGGGGTGCCGACCCCCATAAGATACCTGGCCTTGTCATCGGGTATCACAGGATGCAGGACCTCCAGCATCTCGTACATCTTCTCGGTGGGCTCTCCCACGGCAAGACCGCCTATGGCTATGCCGATTTCCGAATATTTCAGCGCGTGCTCGGCCGCCTTCACGCGCAGGTCCGGATAGACGCAGCCCTGGATTATGGGGAAGAACGTTTGGTTGTAGCCATACAGAGGCTCGGTATGCCTGAACTTTTCCGCATAGCGTTCCAACCAGTTCTGAGTCAGCTTGAGTGATTTCTCCGCATATTTCCTGTCAGCGTCTCCGGGACAGCATTCGTCCAGGGCCATCATTATGTCGGCGCCTATGATGCGCTGCGTGTCTACGTTGTTTTCCGGGGTGAATGTGTGCCTGCTGCCGTCGATGTGGCTCTGGAACGTGCACCCTTCAGCGGTTAGTTTTCTGATTCCGGTCAGGGAGAATATCTGGAAGCCTCCGCTGTCCGTCAGTATGGGTCTGTCCCAGGTGGTGAATTTGTGCAGGCCTCCAACGGCTTTCAATATCTCCAGACCGGGGCGCAGGTACAGGTGGTAGGTGTTGCCCAGAATGATTTGAGCGCCTATGTCCTCGCGAAGGTCGCGGTGGAAAACGCCTTTCACCGACCCCACCGTGCCCACGGGCATGAAAATGGGTGTCTCTATCCGGCCGTGGTCCGTTGTCAGGACGCCGGCCCGTGCGTGGCTTTCCCTGTCTGTGGCTATGAGCTTGAAATCCATTGCAGCAATAAATCTCTCAAAGATACGAAACTTTGTGTAAAAACTTTTAAATTTGTAGGACTGAAGCCAAACAAGATTCAATAAATATGGAAAATCAAGCCAAAACCATCAGCGCAAAGCTGATTCTGTTCAATTTCCTGGAGTTCGCCGTATGGGGTGCATATCTCACCTCTCTCGGCCGTTATCTGGGCAACGCCGGTCTGGGTCCCCAGATCAAGTGGTTCTTCGCGATGCAGGGCATTGTGTCGATATTCATGCCTGCCATAGTCGGTATCATCGCCGACCGCAAGATTCAGGCCCAGAAGGTCTTCGCCCTGTGCCATCTGCTCGCCGGCGTATTCATGATATCGGCCGGTCTGTATTGCAGGACGGCCGGCGCCCAGGTGGAATTTGCTCCTCTTTTCACCCTCTACAGCTTCAGCGTGGCTTTCTTTATGCCTACCATAGCACTTTCATATTCAGTGGCTTACAATGCATTTGCGCAGGTAGGCAAGGACCCCGTGAAGGCCTTCCCTCCCGTCAGGGTGTTCGGTACGGTGGGCTTCATCTGCAGTATGCTTGCCACCAACTGGGTCAAGATTGACGGCGTGGCCATGCAGGATTCCTATACGCAGCTCATCGCTTCCGGAATATTGTCGGTCGTGCTGTTCGGTTACGCCCTCACTATGCCGGCCTGCCCCGTCAACAAAGGGGAGAAGAAGGGCGGTCTTATGGATGCCCTCGGCCTGAACGCCTTCGCCCTGTTCAAGGACGGCCAGTTCGCCGTATTCTTCATATTCTCGATGCTGCTCGGCGCATCACTGCAGATAACCAACGGTTACGCAAACACGTTCCTCGGGTCCTTCGGTGAAATCGAGGCATATGCCCACACCTTCGCCGTGGAGAACTCCAATGCGCTGCTGGCCATTTCCCAGACATCCGAGACGCTCTGCATCCTCCTGATACCTTTCTTTATGAAGAGGTTCGGCATCAAGAAGGTGATACTCATAGCGATGTTCGCCTGGGTGCTCCGTTTCGCCTTCTTCGGCCTCGGCACTCCCGATATGCCCGGTGTGCTTCTCTTCATCCTCAGCTGCATAGTGTACGGTGTGGCATTTGACTTCTTCAACATTTCCGGTTCCCTCTATGTCGAGCAGTGTGTGTCCGAGGAGATACGTTCTTCAGCGCAGGGACTCTTCATGCTGATGACCAACGGCCTCGGAGCCACCATAGGAACACTCGCCGCCGGCGCAGTCGTCGACCATTACGTCTACAATGCAGCCGAGCCGTCCTGGGCGGCCGCGTGGTATGTTTTCGCCGCCTACTCGCTGGTAGTGGCGATAGCTTTCATATTCGCATTCAAGGATACTCCGGTAAAGAGCAAGTAGTCTTATCCAAGGACTACGAGCGCTCGTGACGGGTGGCTGAAGGTCAGGGTTACCTCATCGGCGCAGGCGCGGTTGAGGCTGGCTTTCCACCAGTTGTCGAAAGATACGTTGTCGGTGGGCCATTCAAGGCCCGCCGATTTCATTTTCAGCGTGTTGTCGGGGGAGAAAATGGATACGGGACGGCCTTCTCCGCACAGGAAGGAGCCGCTGTCCAGCATAGGGAAGACGGTTTCGCTGTCGCTTACGGAATCTATCCTTATGCCGTCTCCCGCTTTTGCCGCATATTCGGTCAGCAGCGAGAGGTTTGCCACGGTGTGGTCGACCCTCTTGCCGGTGGCCCCTATGAAATGTATTTCGTCCAGGTCCGAATGGTTTTCCAGAAGCCAGTTGAATGCTTTGGTCTGATCGTTGGTTTCCTGGTCGGTGACCTTGACCCATTTGCCGCCGTATGTCTTGAGGAATGAACCCGGCAGGGAGTCCATGTCGCCTATGACCACGTCGGGAAGCCTTTCGGGAAAGCGGCGCAGGTATGCACGCACGGCTCCGTCACAGCACACGATGACATCGGCCTGTGAAATCAGATGGATAGGGTAGGCTTTTGAGGGGAATTGTCCTCCTCCTATGACAACGGCGCTTTTCACTGCAGAGGCATCATTCTATCGCGAAACCGCTTCCGCCCTTTCGCTGTCGTGGACTGCATCAAGTATGCCCTTGGATGTTCCTGCGGTCACCTTGTATGAACCGGGCTCGTGGAAACCGCGCAGGAAGTCCTCGATGCCCATACGTTTCTTGCCGGCCAGTTGGACCTCTTCAAGCATTACCACACCGTCGGAGGCGGCAACGCCCAGCCAGTTCTTTCCGTCGGAAACTACGGTACCCGCCGCCGGCAGGACTTCACCTGAAGGCAGCTGCCTTTCAGCCCTGGCCCGGTATATCTTGAGTGCCGTCGCGGAAGCGGAATCGGCGGAAACCGGATACAGTTCGGTGTAGGCACAGGGGTAGTCGGACAATCCCCGTATCAGGTTGACGATATGTACGGCAGTGTCGTTCCAGTCTATATGGCACAACTCGCGCGAGAGCTTGGGAGCTTTGTGCAGAATCTCCTCGCCCTGGATGAAACTCTTCTGCACCCGGGCGTCGATATTGCCTTCCATAAGTCCCTGAACCGTCTGTACGACTACGCGTGAGCCCATTTCCATAAGCTTGTCGTGTACGGTGGCGGCAGTGTCGTCGGGAGTTATCTTGTACTGTTCGCGTATAAGTATGGTTCCCGTGTCGACTCCGCTGTCGATGAGGAAGGACGTCACACCGGTGGCCTTCTCCCCGTTTATCACGGCCCAGTTGATGGGAGCTGCACCGCGGTATTGAGGCAGCAGGGCGGCGTGCAGGTTGAACGTGCCCAGGCGGGGTATGCTCCATACCTCACGGGGCAGCATCCTGAACGCAACTACTACGAAAAGGTCAGGCTTGTAGGACTGCAGGCTCGAGATGAATTCGGGATCCTTGAGTTTCTCCGGCTGAAGTACTGGAATGCCTTTTTCCACGGCGAACTTCTTCACCGCGCTCTCGTTCACGGCCTGTCCGCGGCCGGAAGGCTTGTCGGGGACGGTGACCACGGCCACCACGTTGTAGCCGGAATCGAGCAGAGCCTGTAAAGGCGCCACGGCGAATTCCGGTGTACCCATATAGATGATATTCGTCTTTCTGAACAGTTCCATCACTTTGGTCTTTATTTTCTTCCATTGGTTTATCAGCGCATCGTTCCCCAGTATGGATTCGTCGTTGATGGCCTTGTAGGTCAGGAATCCTCCCAGCGGGAACAAGATGTATGAGGCGATGAAGGCTCCGGTTATGGGGTCTATCGCTCCGTCCCTTGCAAGCTTTGTCCCCACCATATCCACTATATAGTAGAGTACGAAGAAAAGGATGGAGATTATGGCCGGGGTGCCGAGTCCGCCCTTGCGTATGACCGCTCCCAGGGGAGCTCCTATGAAGAACAGTATGAAGCAGGCCAGCGCCAGGGAGAATTTCTTGTATATCTCTATGTCTATCAGCTTGAGCGTGAAACTCTGGCTGTAGGTGTCCCTGTCGAAGCTGCTCAGCGTCGAGATCAGGGTGTTGAGCCTTCCTATGGCTATATCGTGCTGGTTAATCCTCTTTTCTATGCTGTCGTCGCGCAGGCTGTCCAGGGGGAAGAGCGTCGTGCCCTTCTTCCTCAGGCTGGAGGTGTCAATCTGCCAGTTGTACTGGAGGGTTCCGTCCTTGCGCAGTTCGCTGAGCTGCAGGCCTATCCTATCGTTGAGTTCGCAGCGTATCGAATCCTGATCTTCCATAAGGTCGCCGAGACTCATTGACTTGGCCTGGTCCGAATATCTTCCGACTTCGGTCTTCTCGAACTCGTAATGCTCCAGCGGGATGATGAGCTCCTGACGGGTGAATTCTATCCTCTGCAGCTGTCTGGTGGTGTCCTGACCTCTCTGGGAGTTGCTCTCGTCGTAGTTGACGCCGTTGTACATCGCAAAGGTGAGATAGGTCTTGTCGGCTGACATCTTCATCATCGCCGAGTCGGCTATGGCCAGGGAGATGTTGCCGCGGTTCTCGCTGTGGTTGTACACCATCACTCCGTGCATCATCCCGGTCCTGCGGTCGTTCTCCTCGACGCGCAGTATGTATCCTTCTATGCCGTCATAGAAGGTCTTGGTGGGAATCTTTATCTCATCCTTGGTCTTGCGTATGTCCTCGGTAAGGGTGTAGATGTTGTTGTAGGCCGTGGGCACCAGGTTGTTGGCGATGAAGAATGCGCCTATGGCTATCACGAAGGAGGAAGCGATGAGTGGCGTCATTATGCGTCCAAGCGATATGCCGGCGGACTTCATCGCTATGAGTTCGCTGTTCTCGGCCAGGCTTCCCATAGTCATCACCGATGCCAGGATGGTGGCGAGAGGCAGGGACAGGGGCAACATCGTGGCCGCTCCCCAGCCCAGGAACTCCAGGACAACCTTCAGACTGAGACCTTTGCCGACCAGTTCATCGATGTACAGCCATAGAAACTGCATCATCAGGATGAACACGACCAGCAGCAGGATCGCCACAAACGGTCCTATGAACGATTTCAGTATGTAGTTGTCAAGTTTCTTCAATATGTTTCAAGGCGCTAATGTCCGTTATTCCGCGCTCTTTTTCAATTCTTCCAGTGCTGCTGCCAGACCTTCGGCGTTCTTGCCTCCGGCTGATGCGAGCGAAGGCTGTCCGCCGCCGCCACCCTGGATGTTCTTTGCGGCGTTGCGTACGTCATTGCCGGCATTCTTGCCTGCGGCGACCAGGTCGGCCGTGTACATCACGAGCAGTTGGGGCTTGCCTTCCCATTGGATGGCTGCCACAAGGGCCAGACCGTTCTCCTTCTGCAGGAGCAGGGCGGCATCCCTGAGCAGGGCAGGATTGCATTGGCCGCTGACGGTGATGAGCCTGTGACCGGCGCAGGACTGTGCGCTTGCCAGCAGCGAATCCCTGAGTGCGGCGGCACGTTCTTTCGCCACCGCGTCCATCTCTTTCTTGAAGCTGTCGTTGTCGGCAATGAGTTTTGCAATCGCTCCCTTGAGGTCGGCGGCGTTGTTGAGCAGGGCCCTGGCCGCGCGGATGTTGTCTTCCAGCTGGCATACGTACTGCTCGGCGTACAGGCCCGTGCAGGCCTCTATCCTCCTGATGCCGGCTGATATGGCGGATTCTGAATTTATCTTGAAAAGACCGATGCGGCCGGTGGCCGAGGTATGCACGCCGCCGCAGAGTTCCACGCTGTCACCGAAGCGCACTACCCTTACCTTGTCTCCGTATTTCTCTCCGAACAGCGCCATTGCGCCCATCGCCCTGGCCTCGTCCATCGAAGCATCGCGCTTTTCGTCGAGAGGATGGTTTTCGCGAATGAGGAAGTTCACCCTCTTCTCGACAAGGTCCAGCTGCTCGGGCGTCATCTTCTCGAAATGGGAGAAGTCGAAGCGCAGGTATTTGTCGCAGACATAGGAACCTTTCTGCTCCACGTGTGTGCCGAGGACCTCACGGAGAGCCTGGTGGAGGAGGTGGGTGGCGCTGTGATTGGCCGAAATGGCGTCACGGCGCTCCGCATCCACGTGCAGGCTGAAATATCCTCCGCAGTCTGCAGGCACTTTGTCGAGCACGTGTATGGTCAGACCGTTCTCCTTGATGGTGTTCACCACCTTGATCCTCTGGCCGTCTTCCGCTTCTATCCATCCGGTGTCGCCCACCTGACCGCCCATTTCACCGTAGAAAGGCGTGCGGTCGAACACTGCCTGTATGGATTCCTTGCCGCCGGTCTTGACTATGCGGTGACGGCATAGCAGCGCGTCCTCGCATTCCTTGACGTCATAGCCCAGGAATTCCACGTCGGTGCAGGGATGCAGTTCGCACCAGTCTCCGAATTCGTTGGCCGTTGCCGCGCGTGCGCGGTCCTTCTGCTTCTGCAGCTCGGCCTCGAATACTTTCTGGTCCACGGTGAAACCCTGTTCGCGGGCTATCAGCTCGGTGAGGTCTATGGGGAATCCGTATGTGTCGTAGAGCTTGAACGCATCCACGCCGGAGATTACCTTGTCCTTGCCGGCGTTCTGCATCAGTTCGCCCAGGAGGGCGGTGCCCTTGTCAAGCGTCTTGAAGAAGGCGAGTTCCTCGGCCCTGATGGTGTTCTCTATGAGTTTCTGCTGGGCTATGAGTTCCGGGTAGAATTCGCCCATATCGTCCACCAGCTGCGGAACGAGACGGCACAGGAACGGATCCTGCAGGCCCAGGAAAGTGTATCCGTACCTCACGGCGCGACGCAGGATGCGGCGTATTACGTAGCCTGCCTTGTTGTTGGAAGGCAGCTGGCCGTCGGCAATGCTGAAGCTTATGGCGCGTATGTGGTCCGCTATGACCCTCATCGCAATGGCCACGTCATCGCTGTCGTTGTAGCCGTGGCCGCTGAGCTCCTCTATCCTGTGAATCATTCCGGTGAACACGTCGGTGTCGTAGTTGCTCTGCTTGCCCTGCATTGCCATACAGAGGCGCTCGAAGCCCATTCCCGTGTCCACGTTCTTCGCGGGCAGGTTCTCCAGCGAACCGTCGGCCTTGCGGTTGAACTGCATGAACACGAGGTTCCATATCTCGATTACAAGGTGATGCCCGGTATTTACGAGTGAGGCTCCGTCCACCTTGGCGCGCTCGTTGTCGTCGCGAAGGTCTATATGTATCTCGGAGCAGGGACCGCAGGGACCGGTATCGCCCATTTCCCAAAAATTGTCGTGCTTGTTTCCGCGGAGTATGCGCTCCTTGGGAAGGTGCTTCTCCCAGGCTGCGAAAGCCTCGGTGTCGAACTCCGTCCCGTCTTCCTCACTGCCCTCGAACACTGTGGCGTACAGGCGGTTGACGTCCAGTTTGTATACTTCCGTCAGCAGTTCCCAGGCCCAGTCTATGGCTTCTGTCTTGAAATAGTCCCCGAAACTCCAGTTGCCCAGCATCTCGAACATCGTATGATGGTAGGAATCGTGCCCGACCTCCTCAAGGTCATTGTGCTTTCCGCTGACACGCAGGCATTTCTGCGAATCCGAGGCCCTCTTGTACTTGGGCACGCTGTTTCCGAGGAACCAGTCCTTGAACTGGTTCATTCCGGCATTGGTGAACATAAGTGTGGGATCATTCTTCACAACCATCGGCGCTGAAGGGACGATGGTGTGGTCTTTGGAAGCGAAAAAGTCCAAAAACGCGCGTCGTATTTCTTTTGATGTCATAATTGTGTGTGTTTCCGTATATGTAGCCTAAAGGCTATTAGCTTGCAAAAATACACATTTTTCCGCAATAATTCGTATATTTGCGTCTGTTATGTCCGGAATTTGGGAGAAGCATAGACGGAAACGCTACCTGACGTTTTTCCTGGTCAGCGTGGCGCTGTTTTTTGTGTACCTGTACGCGTACACCCAATGGCTGGGGTGGGAACTCCCGAAAACCAGGCGTCTGAAGCGGCACAACGTGGAACTTGCGGTGAAGGCGAAGGAGCTGGACCGCCGGCTGGACGCCCTCGTTGACCCGCTGGACGCCCTCGAGCTGAGGGATGAAGGCATATACCGTTCGGTATTCGCACTGAATTCCATACCACACTCCGTAAGGGAAGGGGGACTGACTTCCGACAGAAAGTACACGGATACGGACGGTCAGGACAGGAAAGGGAACATCAGTTCGCTGAAGATGCGCTCTGACCTGCTTGTCAAGAAAGCCTTCGTCCAGAGCCGTTCCTACGACGAAATAACCCAGGTGCTCGCCGCCGCCGGAAATATGGCCAACTGCATTCCGGCCATATGTCCCATCGTGCCTGACCGGAATATGTCCCGCGTCAGCAGCCGCTTCGGCTTCCGCCATCATCCCGTGCTGGGCTATTCACGCCTCCACCGGGGTATAGATTTCTCCATGAAGCCGGGGAATCCCGTGTATGCCACCGGCGATGCAGTCGTCGAGTCGGTCAAGATAGAGATGCGCGGATACGGCCGCCAGATAGTGCTGGACCACGGTTTCGGCTACAAGACGCGTTACGCCCATCTCAAGAAGATACTTGTCACCGAAGGAATGAAGGTGAAAAGGGGAGAGCAGATAGCCACTACCGGGAACTCCGGCCTTACCTCCGGCCCGCACCTGCACTACGAAGTCCTGTACAAGGGGCATAACGTCAACCCCGCCAACTATTTCGACAAGGACATAACCCTCGAACAGTACATAGATATGATTGACAGGGCGGCCGAGGAATCCGAGAAGTTTTACGAACACAAATCGCGGAGCAAATGATGGACGGCATCGCATATTATCTGAAGAAGGCCCTGCTCTGGCTGCTGGGCAGCCTGGTCCTGTCCGTGATTTACTACGAGCTGATGGCCCTGGTGTTCTCGACGGATGTGGAGAAGGCGCTGAAGGAGGAGAACGACCTGTATGAGCAGGAGCTTCCGCAGGTGGAATGGGCGGCGGATATGCTTGAGGACGAAGTGGCCTTCCTGACCGAAAGGGACATAGAAATATACAGGAAGATTTTCAATGCAGAACTTCCTGACCTGTACGGCATTATGGAGTACAAACCAGCCGATGCCACGGCTCTTGCGGCAAGGATAGAGGACAACCTGCGCGTGGTGATGGACAGCCTGTGCAGCAGGAGTTACAGGCTGCCTCCGCTCTCGCTTCCCCTCCACAATCTGAGTTATACGAATGTGGGTGCATCCGTGGGGGAGAGGATGAATCCCTTCTATAAGCTGAAATCCTATCACGGTGGCTTAGACCTGGTTGCTCCGGAGGGTTCGTCCGTATATGCGGCAGGCCCGGGCAGGGTGCTGTCGGTCCGCAGTTCGTCCGGAGGCAAGGGCAATGTCGTGGAAATATCCCATCCCGGGGGCTACGTTACCCGTTACGCCCATCTGTCCAGAACCCTGGTGCGCCCCGGAATGACGGTAAGGACGGGTACCGAGATAGGCCTCGTCGGCAACAGCGGGAGGTCCTTCGCCACCCATCTGCATTATGAAGTCCTGCGGAACGGCGAAATCCAGGATCCGGTCAACTATATGTTCGGGTCCCTGCCGCTGTATGACTATCTGGACTTCTTCGTGATGGGAACCACCTCAGGACAGAGTATGGACTGATAAAAATCAAGGATATGGAAAAATTGTATTATGGCATAACGGAAACTGCGGAACTGGTGGGGGAGACCCCGGTCACCGTTCGCTACTGGTCCAACACTTTCAGCAAATTCCTGGCGCCGAAACGCAATGCCAAGGGCAACCGTCTGTTCACCTCCTCCGACATCGAACTGCTGCACAGGATACACTACCTGACCAGGGAGTGCGGACTGTCTCTGGAGGCTGTCGGAAAAAAGCTTTCCAACAAAGCCGGAGACGGTGCCAATCTGTTGGAAATCAGAGAGTCCCTGCTCAGGATCAGGGCCCAGTTGGAACAGATAAGATCGGAATTGTAAATTATTGAAAATATGCCTATCTTTGCAGTTCGCACGAAAGAAAAACACAAGACATAAATATGGCAAAGAAAGTAACAACGATTCAGACTCCCATCGATGCTCACGAGACCTTCGTCTCAATACGCAAATCCTTTGCGGACGGTGCGGACGTCGCCCTCAAGTTAAAATCACTTTACGACCTCCAGCAGATTGACTCCGAACTGGACAGGATATATCAGCTTCGCGGCGAACTCCCCGCAGAGGTTGAGGCTCTCGAGAACAAGATAGCCGAGCTCAACGGCAAGGCTGCCAACGTGACTGCGGCCATCACCGAATGCGAGAAGCGCATAGCCGAATATAAGCAGCAGTACAAGGTCTGCCAGGACCAGGCTGCCAAGTATCAGGCCCAGATGGACAAGGGTGTCGAGAACTCGCGCGAATACGACTCCTTGAGCAAGGAAATCGAGAATCAGGACCTTCTGGCCCAGGTGGCTCTCAAAAGAATAGGCGAGAACGAGGACGAGATTGCAAAACATCAGCAGGAACTGGAGGAATTCACCGCCAAGATCGAGGTCAGGAAAGATGATCTCAAGGCCAAGAACGAGGAACTCGAGGCAATCGCAACCTCCACTGCCCGTCAGGAAGAGAAACTCCTGGCGAAACGCAAGGAGTGCGCCGACAAGGTGGACGCCCGTACGATGAGCGCCTATGAGAGGATACGCAAGAGCGTGCGCAACCACATCGCCGTGGCTTCCGTCTACAACGGCAATGCCTGCGGTGGATGCCACGCCGAGATAGCCCCCCAGAGGCTCATCGATATCGATGGCGGCAAGAAACTCATAATCTGCGAATATTGCGGCAGGATTCTGGTCAACCCTGAGGCTACTCAGACAGAGTAAATCAGCGTATGCCGGCCAACGGAAACACCAGGAAGAAGGATCAGAAAGTCAGTCTCGACAGCCTCTCTCTGGAGATGGGTACCAAACCGCCCCAGGCTCTGGACGTGGAGGAAGCCGTGATCGGCGCCATGCTGGTCGAGCCGAACTGTGTGGATGACGCCCTCGGGGAATTGTCATCCACCTGTTTCTACAACCCCAAGTGCCGTATGGTGTTCCAGGCCATAGGCAATCTCAATGCCGGCCACAAGAGCATAGACATACTCACCGTCGCCCAGCAGCTCAAGAAGGACGGCAATCTGGAGGATGTCGGGGGAAACGTGTTCCTTGCCGACCTTTCCCAGAGAATAGGCGCTGCGGCGCACGTCGAGAGATACATCCAGATACTCAAGGAAAAGGACATACAGCGCAAGCTGATAACCGCTTCCTATGAGATTCTTCGCGAATCGTACGACGAGTCCGCGGACGTGGACGACCTGATAGTGTCCGCGCAGGGCAAGATATATGATGCCGTTCAGGACAATATGCACAACGACGTCGAGGAGATAGGCTACGTGATAAACGAGGCCATCACCCACGTTCAGCAGATGCAGGAAGCAGGTACTCAGTACAACGGTGTACGTTCGGGATTCAAGTCCCTGGACGACAAGACCTTCGGCTTCCAGCCCTCGGATCTGATAATCCTCGCTGCGCGTCCTTCGGTCGGAAAGACGGCCTTTGCGATGAACATAGCCAGGAACGCGGCAGTGGATTACAACGTACCGGTTGCCATATTCTCCCTCGAGATGCCTTCCATCCAGCTTGCTACCCGTATGATGATAAGCGAGACCGGACTGGAGGCGGCGAAGCTCAAGGGAGGCAGCAGGCTGGAACCTTACGAGTGGAAGCAGTTGGAGATGAAGCTCAAGGCTTTGTCCAAGGCTCCCCTGTACATAGACTCCACACCGTCCCTGCCCATTTACGAGTTCCGTTCCAAGGCCAAGAGGCTTGTGGCCCAGAAAGGGGTCAAGCTGATAATCGTGGATTACCTTCAGCTTATGCAGGGGCCCAAGGAACTCCGTTCGATGAGGGAGCAGGAAGTGGCCGCCATTTCCAGAACGCTCAAGGCTACGGCCAAGGAACTGAACGTTCCCATCATAGCCCTGTCACAGCTGTCACGCCAGGCCGTGCAGCGTACCACATCCAACAACCGTCCCCAGCTCAGCGACCTCAGGGAGTCGGGCTCAATAGAACAGGATGCCGATATGGTGCTGTTCATCCACCGCGCCGACTACCAGGGTATGTCGGAGAATCCGGAGGACAAGGGCAGGACGACGCTCATCATAGCCAAGCACCGCAACGGCGAGATAGGGGACATAGACCTTGTGTTCCGCAGCTCGGAGGTCAAGTTTGTGGATATGTCCGATTCCCTCATAAGCCAGGCTTCGGGACCTGTGGTGTCGGAGTCCGCGATGAACGCATATGATGATTTCAGCGGCGGTACGACCGATTTTCAGTAGGGAGACAAGTTAATGAGACGCACCGGAATTCTTATACTTGCCCTGCTGTCGGCTCTCTTGATGTTCCCTTTGTCTTCCGGTGGACAGCAGGGATGCATCCCGGTATATGCGAAATCGGAAAAGGATGTCGCCTACAAGGCGGGAGAGCGGCTTTCTTTCAGCATACATTATACCTGGGGCATACTGGATGCCGATATGGGCGTTGCCCAGATAAGCCTTGACACGGTCAGGATAAACGGGGTCAAGGCCTTCCATTGCCGCGTTACAGGAAGCTCCATCAGGATATATGACTATTTTTTCAAGGTCAGGGAGGACTTCAATTCCTGGTTCGCCTGTGACGGCCTCGCTCCGTTGAGGTTCACCCGCGATACCCACGAAGGCAAATATTTCGCCTGGAACGAGTTCAACTACCGTTGGGATGCCGAAAAGCCCTATGCGGATGCCGTCGTGCGCACCTCCAAGATGGAGGAGAAACATCTCCAGCTGCCACTGAAGACCTGTACCGCCGACCTTCCGGCCCTTTTCTTCTATGCCCGGAACATAGATATGTCGCGTGTCAGGGCGGACGTCAAGAATCCGATGAGTTTCGTCATAGACGATGAACTGTTTGACGTATATTTCATATACAAAGGGAAATGTGTCAGGGACGTGAAGGGCCTGGGAAAGGTGAAATGTCTCGAATTTGCGGCTAAACTGCTCGAAGGCGAGGTGTTCAAGGGTGACAAAGACCTGACCATATACATTTCCGACGACCTCAACCGTCTCCCCGTGTCTTTCGGCGCCCCCATACTTATGGGGTATCTGGAGGGCCGTCTTACCGGTTACAGCGGACTCAAGTATGAATTCTCATCACTGTTGAAAGGATAGTAATGGACGAGATATCTCATAAGGGCAGAATCGTGAGCATCGACAACTATGTCACTCAGGTCGAGATACTTCAGACCTCGGCCTGCAGCGAATGCCACGCCAGGTCGCTCTGCGGTTTCTCCGAGCAGGTCTCCAAGGTAGTGCCGGTGCCCACCGACGGCTTCGCCCTGCGCTGCGTCGGGGATGAGGTCGAACTCTGCATGAAGCGCTCGATGGGGATGAAGGCCGTTTGGATTTCATATGTGATACCGCTGATAATCCTTATGGTCACCGTGCTTTCCGTATCCGCCGCCGGAGCGGGGGAACTGGCAACAGGGCTGTTCGGAATAGGCGCGGTGGCGCTTTATTACGTGGTGATCCTGTTTTTCAGGGATCGTCTCAGGAATGAATTTGTGTTTTATATTAAATAGTACCGGAAAATGAGTAACATTATTATTTGGACCATTGTGGTCTTGTTCGGCCTGGGAGTTATACTCTCAATGGTGCTGTACCTTGTGGCCAACAAGTTCAAGGTTCAGGAGGACCCGCGTATCGACGAGGTGGAGAAAGTGATGCCGGGTGCCAACTGCGGCGGTTGCGGATTCGCCGGCTGCCGCGCTTTCGCTGCATCCTGTGTCGAGGCAGGCAATCTGGACAACAACTTCTGTCCCGTAGGCGGCAATGATACGATGAAGAAGGTGGCCGCCGTGCTTGGGCTGGAGGTAAAGGAGAAGGCACCTATGGTCGCTGTGGTGCGCTGTAATGGCAGCTGTCAGAACCGCCCCAGGACGAGCGAATACGACGGCTACCGTTCCTGCAAGGTTGAGTCAATGCTCTACAAGGGCGAGACCGACTGCGCTTTCGGCTGTCTTGGCTGCGGTGATTGTGTCGGCGCCTGTGCTTTCGGAGCACTGTCCATGGACGAACAGACAGGTCTTCCCGTTGTCGACGAGAGCAAGTGCACTTCGTGCGGCGCCTGCGTCAAGGCCTGCCCCAAAGGCATAATCGAGCTGCGCAGGAAAGGCCCCCGCGGAATGAGGGTGTTCGTATCCTGCGTGAACAAGGAAAAAGGCGGAGTAGCCCGCAAGGCCTGCACTGCCGCCTGCATAGGCTGCGGCAAATGTGCCAAGGTCTGCGCGCAGGAGGCGATCACGGTTGCGGACAACCTGGCCTACATAGATTTCGAGAAATGCAAACTCTGCAAGAAATGTGTTGAAGAGTGCCCTACAGGCGCCATCCACGCTGTGAATTTCCCGCAGAAACCAAAAGTGCAGAAAGAGGAGGAATAGTTATGCAGAACCTTACATTCAAAATGGGTGGCATACACCCCGATGACAAGAAGATATCCGCAAGGAGCAAGGTGGAGATACTGCCCCTTCCCGAGAAAGTGTACGTTTCGATGGCGCAGCACCTCGGTGCTCCCGCCAATCCCGTCGTTGCCGTAGGCGACCAGGTCAAGGTCGGCCAGGTGATAGCGGAGCCTGCAGGCTTCATTTCGGCATATGTACATTCGCCTGTTTCCGGTACGGTGAAATCCATAGGCCCCAGGGCTGATCTGGCTGGGAATATGGTGAAACACATAGAGATCGAGGTCAGCGGAGACGAGTGGATGGAGGATATAGACCGCAGCACCACGCTGATAACCAAGATACCTCAGGACAATGCGTTCATCCTGGACAGAATCAAGAAGTGCGGCGTCGTGGGCCTCGGAGGTGCCACTTTCCCCACGCACGTGAAACTCGCGCCCCCTCCGGGCAAGAAGGCTGACTGCCTGATACTCAACGGTGCGGAGTGCGAGCCCTATCTGACCAGCGACAACCGCATAATGATCGAGCGCAGCAGCGAGATAATCGTGGGTGCCGCGATAATGTCCAGGGTGCTGGACAACTGCCCAGTGGTGATTGCCATCGAGGAGAATAAGAGCGAGGCCATAATGATAATGTCCTCAGCGCTCAACAGCCTTGCCAAGACAATGCCCGAATGCGGAAGGATTGCAATCAGGGTCCTCAAGAAAAAATACCCTCAGGGCGGTGAGAAACAGCTCATCGATGCGGTGATGGGACGCCAGGTCAAGTCAGGCGGTCTCCCCATAGATGCCGGAGCCGTCGTCCAGAACGTGGCGACCTCGCTGGCCGTGTACGAGGCTGTCCAGAAAAACCGGCCTCTCATTACCAACGTGCTCACGGTTACGGGCGACTGCCTTACCGTGCAGCACAACTACCAGTTCCGCATAGGTGTGCCTCTTTCATTCATAACTGAATACGCCGGAGGCGTGCCGAATGAGGCAGCCAAGATAATATCAGGCGGTCCTATGATGGGCAAGGCCATCGCCAACCTGGACGCCACCACCGTCAAGGGTTCCTCTTCCATACTCTATCTCACAAGGGAACAGACAGAACGCCGTCAGGAGACTGCCTGCATACGTTGCGGCCGTTGCGCTTCCGCCTGCCCTATGGGACTCGAACCCTATCTCCTGTACAAGCTCTCCAAGGTCGGGGACAACGCCGCCCTTGAGGAAAATGCGGTGCAGGATTGCATAGAATGCGGATGCTGCCTGTATTCCTGCCCTGCGGGTGTTCCGCTCCTGGACCTCATACGTCCTGCCAAGGGCAATGTTTTAAGAATAATCAAAAGTAGAAAATAGATATGCAAAAGATGTTGGTTTCACCATCTCCGCACATCCACACGGACCTTACCACGAGAAGGCTCATGCTGGATGTCATCATTGCGCTTCTGCCTGCAACGGCAGTCGCCGTCCTGTTCTACGGATGGAGCGAACTGCTGGTGCTGTCCGTAAGCGTCATCTCCTGTGTACTGCTGGAGTGGGCAATTACTAAGTTTCTGTTGAAACGTCCGAGCACCGTTTCCGACCTTTCGGCTGCGCTGACAGGTCTGCTGCTCGGGCTGAACCTCCCTTCCATCACCCCCTGGTGGGTGGTCCTTATCGGAGCTGTCGTAGCCATAGGTGTGGCGAAGATGAGTTTCGGCGGCCTGGGACAGAACGTTTTCAACCCGGCTCTTGTAGCCAGGGTGTTCCTGCTCATATCCTTCCCCGTATTCATGACGACCTGGGCATCCCTGGATATGCACAATGCCTGGACCATTGGAGTCGATGCCGTCACCGGTCCGACGGCCCTTACCCTGTTCAAGGAGAACCACGGAGCAGTCAAGGACGTGCTGATGCAGACCGGCAGCGCAGGGGAGATTTCCGACCTGGCCCTGCTCATAGGTTTTGCATATCTGCTGATACGCCGTGTCATCAAACCCTGGATTACGCTGTCCATCTGGGCCACCGTGCTGATATTCTCCGGAATACTCTATCTGGCAGCCCCCGGGACATATATGACGCCTGTTGCAGCCTTGCTGTCCGGAGGCATCATGCTGGGCTCCATCTTTATGGCCACTGACTATGTCACTTCGCCTATGACCACCAGAGGCGGAATCATCTTCGGTGTCGGTATCGGTCTTCTGACCATAATCATACGCAACTGGGGCTCATACCCCGAGGGCGTATCGTTCGCCATACTCATTATGAACGCATTTGTGCCGCTCATCAACAAGCTGTGCAAATCAAGAAAATTCGGGAGGGCATAGTTATGGCTGTAAAAAGTACATTCGGCAATATGGTGATATGCCTAGGTGCAATCACCCTTGTATGCAGCGCTCTTCTCGCCTGTGTCTACAGTGTCACCCAGGAGCCCATCGCCGCCGCGTCCGAGGCCAGGACACAGAAAGCCATCGCGGAGGTGACTCCTCCCTTCGATTCGCTGGAGGATGCCTGCACTTCCGACGGCACACCTTATATTATAGCGAAGGACAAGGACGGCAACGCAGTGGCCTATGTGCTGAACGCCAGTTCAGTGGGCTTCGGAGGCAAACTCAGCCTTATGGTGGGTTTCAAACCTGACGGCACCATTGTAAAAACCTCAGTCCTTTCCCATTCTGAGACTCCGGGCCTCGGCGCCAAATGCACGGATCCGGCCTTTTCCGGTCAGTTCGATGGCTTCGACACCAATACCGGGGTACTTTCCGTCAGGAAGGATGGCGGAGACGTGGATGCCATCACTGCATCCACCATCACGTCCAGGGCATACTGCAAGGCCCTTCAGAACGCTACGGACGCTTACAGGGCCATTGCCGCTTCCCTCGTGGTGGAGGAGCCCCAGGATAGCCTTGCCGTGGAAATTTCAGAAGAATCAATTGAAATAAAGGAGGGTAAAGACAATGAGTAAGTTCGCACTTGTAACCAAGGGCTTTGTCAAGGACAACCCTACGTTCTCCCTTATGCTGGGTATGTGCCCCACCCTGGCCACCACAACTTCCGCCATCAACGGTATGAGCATGGGCCTGGCCACAGCGTTTGTGCTGATCCTTTCCAATATGGCGATATCCGCCATTGCCAGGTTTGTGCCTGACAAAGTGCGCATACCTTCCTATATAGTGGTGATAGCCACTTTCGTGACCCTGCTCCAGTTCCTGATGCAGGCCTATGTACCGGACATCTACGAGACTCTCGGACTGTTCATTCCCCTCATAGTGGTGAACTGCATAGTCCTTGGACGCGCCGAGGCCTTCGCCAACAAGAACAGCGTTCTGGATTCTGCATTGGACGGCCTGGGAATAGGTCTGGGCTTCACTTTGTCACTCACCGCCATAGGCATAGTCCGCGAGATTCTCGGAGCGGGCAGCATCTTCGGCTGCAAGTTCGTTCCCGGTGATGGTGTCCTGGTGTTCGTCCTTGCTCCCGGAGCATTCATGGTACTCGCTTACCTCCTTGTCATTTTCCGTAAGTATATCGCTAAAAATGAGTAGGTTATGGAATATATTCTGATTATCATATCGGCAGTTTTCGTAAACAATATACTGCTTTCCCAGTTCCTGGGCATCTGCCCTTTCCTGGGAGTGTCCAATAAACTTTCCACGGCTGCCGGA
Organism: Bacteroidales bacterium; assembly: GCA_024401635.1. Lineage (GTDB taxonomy): Bacteria > Bacteroidota > Bacteroidia > Bacteroidales > UBA932 > Cryptobacteroides. The sequence goes on along the minus strand of JAKSKP010000003.1, from coordinate 6,140 downwards.
ATGAGTGCCGCGGTGTGCTTCGTCATCACTCTTTCCACGCTGGTGACCTACCTTCTCCAGCATTACGTACTTGATCCTCTGGGCGTAGGATTCCTCCAGACCATAGCGTTCATACTTGTGATCGCCGCGCTGGTCCAGATGGTGGAGATTGTACTCAAGAAGCTTTCTCCTTCGCTGTATTCCGCCCTTGGAATATTCCTTCCCCTGATTACCACAAACTGCGCCGTGCTCGGCGTTGCCCTTACCGTGGTTACCAAGGAGTTCACCTTCGGCGGCGAGGCCCATATGCTCAACCTGGGTGAGAGCGTCGTATATGCGTTCGCCACTTCGCTGGGCTTCGGTCTTGCGATGGTGCTTTTCGCCGGACTGCGCGAGACCCTTGCGCTGAACAACGTTCCCAAGGCATTCAAGGGCATACCCGTCGCCCTTCTTACGGCTTCCATACTTGCCATGGCCTTTATGGGCTTCAGCGGCCTTGTGTGATGATTTTTATGTACTGAACCAAAACCTAACCCGATGAACACGACCGAAAGAAAACGCAACAGGAGGGACAGATGGGACAGGATTTTCGTCAAGGACAGCGATCCTTTCCATTTCATAATGCCTTTCGTGATGCCCACGCGTTGCGCAAACGAGGCTGTGATGTCCGAGACCTTCGACATTACCGGACTGGACAGATATCTGCAGAATAAAAATGCGCAGAATCCCGATTTCAAGTACACCTGGTTCCATGTGATATGCGCAGCCATGGCCAAAGTGATGGTGTTGCGTCCCAAGTTGAACTACTTCATATCGGGATACCGTCTGTACGAAAGACGGGACATTGAAATCGCTTTCGTCATCAAGCATCACTTCGCTGACGAAGCTGGTGAGTCTCTGGTGAAATTCGTCGTTGACAAAGACGGCGGGAGTCTTGTGGAACAGGTTCATTCCTTTACCGGGAAAATGGTGAACAAGGTCAGGAAAAATGACGAGGTTACGGGGATATCGCGTGCCTTCAATCTTTTCGACGCCGTTCCCAGACCTTTGATGAAACTGGTTGTGGGCATACTCAGACGTCTGGAGTACCACGGATATTACCCCAAGGCCCTGACCAAGGATGACCCCTGCTACAGCAGCCTGTTCATCACAAATCTGGGCAGCATCAAGATGAGTGCCGATTATCATCACATCTTCGAGTGGGGCACCAATTCGTTCTTTGCCGTTGTAAACGAGAAGAAAAAGGAACCTTTCTTCAAGGAGGACGGTTCATATGAGATGAGGGATACCATAAAAATGTCCTTTACAGTGGACGAAAGGGTAGCCGACGGCTTCTATTTCGCAAAGAGCATCAAACTGCTCAAACACATAATATTGCACCCTGAAATTCTGGATGCTGACGCTTCTGCGCCGGTGGATTTCGAATACTAGACGCTATGACTGAAAATATACCCTGGCTGGAATCTTACGGGGAAGTTCCTTTCCATCTCGAGTACAGCGCCAAATCGATGTGCGATACGGTGCTGGATACAGCTGCCGAAAATGCGGATTTTCCTGCACTCACCTTTTTCGGAAGAAAAATAAAGTTTGCGGAGCTGGCTGCCAACATAGACAGGACTGCGCGCAGTTTCTACAGCATAGGCGTGCGCAAAGGTATGCGCGTGATGGTGTGCCTTCCCAATGTGCCCCAGGCCATATATTGCCTGTATGCCCTCAATCGCATAGGCGCGGTGGCGACCATGGTTCACCCCTTGAGTGCAGTGGGGGAGATAGTGTATGATATGAGGGAAGCCCACTGCAACTTCGCCATAACCCTTGACCAGTTCTATCCGAAATTTCTGGAGGTAATGAAGGAGCGTGCTTTGAGGAAACTCATCGTGGCTCACGTCTCGGACGAATTGCCTGCCTTCACGGCCCCGTTCTTCCGCTTTTTCTCTGAAAGCAAGTATCCCAGGGTGGATGGTGCCTTTGCAATCAACTGGAAGACATTCCTGAAGGAAGGACGCCACGTGCGTGACGGCTATGTTGCCCGCAAGAATCCACGGGAAGAGGCTGTAGTCCTGTTCTCAGGAGGAACGACAGGAGTGACCAAGGGCATCAAGCTCAGCGACTACAATTTCAACGCTCTGGCCGCTCAGACCATAGCGATGAGTCACGAGACCATCAACCATTCCAAGATGCTTGCCGCAATGCCTGTGTTCCACGGCTTCGGGCTGGGTGTGTGCATACACACGATGATGGTTGCCGGAGGAACGGCCATACTCGTGCCACGCTTCAACGTCAAGAGCTATGCTATGCTGATAAAGAAGCACAGGCCCAATTTCATAGCCGGCGTGCCTTCGCTTTTCGAGGCAATCGCGCGCAATACCTATCTTGACGGAGTGAACCTGTCCTGCCTGAAGGGCGTGTTCTCAGGCGGCGATTCGCTGTCCATAGAGCTCAAGAAGAAATTCGATGCCTTCCTTGCCGAGCATAAGGCCGGTATACGCATAAGGGAGGGCTACGGTACCACTGAATGCGTTACGGCATCCTGCCTGACCCCCTACAACAAGGAGAAGGAGGGCAGCATAGGTCTTCCTTATCCTGACACCTATTTCAAGATATGCGGAGTAGGCACCAATGACGAGCTGCCTTACGGGCGGGAAGGCGAGATATGTCTATGCGGCCCCACGGTGATGCTGGGCTACATAGGCCACGAGAAGGAGAATGCCGAGACTCTGCGTGTCCACGAAGACGGCAGGGTTTGGCTTCATACAGGAGACCTTGGCATAATGGATGACGAAGGCTTCATCTATTTCCGCCAAAGGATCAAGAGGATGATTATCACCAACGGCTACAATGTATATCCTTCGCAGATAGAGAATGTACTCGATGCCCACGAAGCGGTGAGGATGAGTTGCGTGATAGGTGTCCCCGACCCGCGCAAGATGCACAAGGTCAAGGCTTTCGTGGTCCTCAACGAAGGATGGAAGGACAGCCCCCAGTTGCGTGAGTCCATAATGGAACATTGCCGCAGGAGCGTTGCCAAATACGCTATGCCCTATATGATAGAAGTGTGCGATGACCTTCCCAAGACCCTTGTCGGGAAGGTTGCCTACACCCGTCTTTCCTAAGCCTAGTTGGACAGTTTGGAGACCAGTTCAAGGAAGGTCTTGTCGCTCTTGTCCTGAACCTGAATCGCCTTTGCGAAGGGAACCAGGACGGGCACGCCGTTGCTCATACCGACCATCACGTTGTGCTGTTTCTCCTTGATGGACTTGACTGCAAACGCGCCGAGCACGCTGGCCAGTATCCTGTCACGGGCAGAGGGGCTTCCTCCGCGCTGCATATGGCCCAGTATCGATACGCGGACGTCGAACTGCGGATATTCCTTCTTGACGCGGTCGGCATAATGCATGGCTCCGCATTTCGGGCTCTCGCTCACGAGAACTATGCTGGAATTCTTGCTCTTGCGTATGCCTTTCTCGATATAGGCGGCAAGCTGGTCGACATCGGTTTTGCTTTCCGGAACTATGGCAGCTTCGGCTCCTGCGGCTATCGCGCTGCACTGGGCCAGCCATCCTGCATCGCGTCCCATCACCTCCACGAAGAATATGCGCTCGTGTGAGGCGGCCGTGTCGCGTATCTTGTCCACGCAGTCCATTATGGTATTCAGGGTGGTGTCGTATCCTATGGTCTCGTCGGTGCCGTTCACGTCATTGTCTATGGTAGCGGGTATCCCTATGCACTGGATATCGTATTCGTCGGCGAAGTCCATAGCTCCGGTCAGGGTGCCGTTGCCTCCTATGCATACCAGCGCGTCGATTCCGGCCTTCACATACTGTTCGTAGGCCTTGGCACGTCCCTCGGGGGTCATGAATTCGAGGCATCTTGCGGACCTGAGTATGGTGCCGCCACGTGAGATGATGCCGCTCACGCTTTCGGATGTGAACTCTTTGATTTCACCGTCTATCAGCCCCTGATATCCGTGATAGATGGCCTTGACCTTATATCCTTCGGCTATTGCCGCCCTGGTGACTGCGCGCACTGCGGCGTTCATTCCCGGGGCATCTCCGCCTGACGTCAGGATACCTATAGTTTTCTGTGTAGTTTTCTGTACCATATCTTCTATTGTTATTATAAATTTATCTTTGAACCCGTCGAAACTCAGTCCATAGGGTAGCGTACGCCCCATTCCTTCCTCAGCGCATCCATCTGCTCCATCGGACTGCACAGATCGGTGAGCCACAAAGGATTCCTATTCTCATCATATGCACCGTGGAGCAGGCGGCAAAGGAGAGAACCAGTATAAAAACTGCGGAAATTCTAAAAATAGAACTGTTCATATGATAATATCAAGATAAACCTTCAAACTTTATGAGCAAAATTACCTTTTCTTCCACAGATTATCAAACTTTTCTGCATTCTTGCGTTGCTGTCCGTTTTTTTTAATACCTTAGCGGCATATTTTTTGACTGAAGACTTATGCATTCCCTCTTTTTCATCATTGCGGCAGCGCTTCTGACCTTCAATTCCCCGAATCCAGGCTCCAGCGTAGCTAAGGAAAAAATACTTGAAAACCCCTATTATGCGGGCGGCACCTTCTGCCTGTATGATTTTGATGCAGTCTCAGAGCAGACACCAGCCCCAAAGGGATACGAACCGGTATATATAAGCCATTACGGACGTCATGGGGCAAGATATCTCGAGGATAACGAATACATTGACGCAGTTATGAAAGTAATGCGTCGCGGCCATTCCAGCCATGCCCTCACCCCTTACGGCGAGCATCTCTACTCGAGGCTCGAGGACTTTATGAAGGTTCAGGCAGCGAATATAGGAAACCTTTCCACCATTGGCGTCGGACAGCACAGGAGAATTGCGGAAAACACCTTCGAGACATATCCGGAAGTTTTCAAGGGCAAGGTGGTCGCCATATCCACTCCGTATGACAGATGCGTCCAGAGCATGGAGTCTTTCTGCACCGGACTGCTGCAGAAGAATCCGAAGTTGGAGATTACTATGGACAGCGGTCCGCAATATTGCGACTATCTCAATCCACATTTGAGTATGGGTCCGAATTGGAAAGGTGTCAGCCCGCACAAATCGATATTCTACAGGGTTGACGAATGGGGACAATTCACTCTTCCGACTCTGATTTCTCACGAAGTACCCTGCCGTAAAATCATAGAGCGCATCTTCAAGGAATATCAGTTTGTCCGGGAGTGGGATGACCCGCACCAATTTTTATTTTATCTGTACCATGCAGTCGTGAATGTTTGTGACATACCGGAAAAATTCGATTTCTCAGATGTCTTCACTCCGGAAGAATTATACGGATTGTGGCGTTCGTATAATTTCTATATGTACAACACCTATGGCCCCGGGCGTTATCAGGACGTGGAAATCCTGGAGCATATCGTGTACAAGGCGGATGAAGATCTTGCCAGGAACGAGCCTTTCGCCCGTCTGCGCTTCGGCCACGACACGATAGTGATGTCCATATTGTGGATGCTCAATGCGGACCATATGGGAGAAAAGCCGTCGGATGCATTGCACATTGAAGATTATTTCCAAAGTTATCGCATCACTATGGCCTCCACCATCATCCTGGCTTTCTACAAGAACAAAACCGGAGATATACTCGTGAAATGCACTCTGAACGGACAGGAGCTTGAATTGTCGGACCTTACAGCCGTAAGCGGCCCGTATTACCGCTGGAGCGACCTGAGGAAATACTGTATTGACTTTCTGGAAAAACACAAACTTTCCTCCGCTCCGGTCCGAAACTGACGGAGACTATGTTTCTGATTCATCCGTTCAGACAGATGAGCGAAATGATTTAGAGGATGGGGGTTTGTGGACACTCCTCCGAAAAGAGGGGGGAGTGGGCACACCCCACCCCAACACAGCGTACCAGAAGGCAGGTCGCGTGCTCACTCCCCACTTAAATCAATAGGGTGGGCACACTCCGTCACTGGAGCCATTGGCACTGATGGCCGTTGTTCAATCCAAAACTTCGTGTCGAGCATATGATGAAGTCCCATCCTCACCGTTTAGGGTTCGGAAGGTTATTCGGTGAGAAAATGCCCTGTTTTTCTCACCGTTTGGGCCATATCGTCGGCGCTGGCTCGCAGCCTGAAATTTTTCGGAACCTTCCGGGCCCGTCACTCGCCGTAACG
>JAKSKP010000029.1 GCA_024401635.1 Bacteroidales bacterium | reverse complement strand
TTGCATGTGTTAAGCCTGCCGCTAGCGTTCATCCTGAGCCAGGATCAAACTCTTCATTGTAAAATTAATTTAGAATTCTTAGCTTAATCCCGACGCTTTCTAATGTTAACCTATTTTAGAATTAACGCTTCTCGAATTTTTAAGTTTTCGGTACTTTTGCTTGTACAAAAATTTCAGTCTTGTCAAAGATCGTTTTGTTGTTTTCCCCGTTTTCTTCAAGCGGGATTGCAAAGGTACGACGATTTTTTGATTCACCAAATTTTTTTAAACTTTTTTTCACTTTTTTGTATCTTTGCATCGACATGGAGAAAAAACTGGTCATAATTCCCACCTATAAGGAACGGGAGAACGCCGAAAAGATAATCCGGGCGGTGTTCAGCCTCGAGGAAGGCTTCGATATCCTCATTATAGACGACAACTCCCCCGACGGAACCGCCGACATCGTCAAAGCACTGATTCCCGAATACGAAGGACACCTATATATAAAGGAAAGGAGCGGAAAGCTCGGATTGGGCACGGCCTACATTGAAGGCTTCAAATGGGCTTTGGCAAACGGCTACGACTACATATTCGAGATGGATGCCGATTTCAGCCACGACCCCGCCGACCTTCCCAGACTTCTGCAGGCCTGCCACGAAGGGGCCGACGTGTCCATAGGCAGCCGCTACTGCAAGGGCGTGAACGTGGTGAACTGGCCTCTGGGCAGGGTACTGATGAGTTACGGAGCCTCACGCTATGTACGCATTGTGCTGGGTATGCGTGTCAACGATTCCACCGCAGGCTTCGTATGCTACAGGAGAAAAGTGCTTGAAGCCATAGACCTGGACAGGATTTCGATGAAGGGCTACGGTTTCCAGATAGAGATGAAATACAAGGCCTACCGCCTTGGGTTCAAGATTAAGGAAGTGTCAGTGATATTCCGCGACCGCACGGAGGGCAAGTCGAAGATGAGCAGCGGTATTTTCGGAGAAGCCTTCTGGGGGGTACTCAAACTGCGTTTCAAATCAATCTGAGGCTGATACGCTTACGGTCAAGGTCCACGTCCAGAACGAGGACCTTTATTTTTTGATGCAGATGCACGGCGCGTGAGGGGTCAGTGACTCCACGTCCCATCTGGGAAACGTGTATAAGTCCGTTTTCGTGTACACCTATGTCCACGAATGCGCCGAAAGCAGTGATGTTCGTGACTATGCCGGGCAGTTCCATCCCCGGATGCAGGTCATCGATGAAATGTATGTCATCGGCAAAAGAGAAGTCCTGGGCCGCCTCCCTGGGGTCGCGCGAAGGCTTGCGCAACTCCGATATGATGTCGTTTACCGTGGGCAGGCCGAACTGGCCGTCCACATACCTGCCCGCCTCTATCCTGTCGCACAGCCCGGTATTGGACACCAGATCCTCCACCCTGACGCCAAGGTCGGAGGCCATCCTTGCCACAATGTGGTAAGCCTCCGGATGCACGGCGGAATTATCGAGGGGATTGGTGGCATCAGGTATGCGCAGAAAGCCCGCGCACTGCTGGAAAGCCTTGTCGCCCAGACGCTTGACTTTCCTAAGCTGTTCACGTGAGGTATATCTGCCGTTCTGAGACCTGTATTCGACTATGTTCGAGGCCAGAGAAGGCCCTACACCGGAGACATAGGCCAACAGATACTCGGACGCCGTATTCAGGTCCACTCCTACGCTGTTCACGCAACTTTCCACCGTATTGTCCAGCTTTTCCTTCAGGAGCGCCTGGTCCACGTCGTGCTGGTACTGCCCCACTCCGAGGGATTTGGGATCTATCTTCACCAGTTCCGACAGGGGATCCATCAGCCTCCTGCCTATTGAAACCGCCCCGCGCACGGTAAGGTCATAGTCCGGGAATTCCTTCCTCGCCACTTCCGAGGCCGAATAAATGGACGCGCCATCCTCGCTGACGGAATAAACCCTCACATATTCCGGCATAGGAATCTTCTTCATGAAGTCCTCGGTCTCACGGCCGGCGGTACCGCTTCCTATTGCAATCACCTCCGGTTTATATTTCTCCATCATAGCGCACACGGCGTTGATGGACTTGACTTTCTCGTTTGCCGGCGGATGGGGAAAGATTGCCTCACTGTGGAGCAGATTGCCCTGACTGTCAAGGCATACCACCTTGCATCCGGTACGGAAACCGGGGTCTATGGCCATAGTCCTCTTTCCTCCGACCGGCGGAGCGAGAAGCAGCTGTCTGAGATTCTCGCCGAAAATGCGAATGGATTCCACATCCGCCTTCTGCTTGCAAATCTTCAGAGCCTCACCGCTTATGGACGGCTCCAGGAGCCTCTTGTAGGCATCCTCCACCGCCAGGTTGAGCTGTTTGCGCAACTCGTCCGTGGGATATGGCTTGCCCTTGGAGAATTCGTAATAGATCTTTCTGCCGCAAGCCTCGGGGTCGGCGTCTATCTTCAAGGTCAGGAAGCCTTCGCCGGCGGCCCTGAGGACTGCCAGCAGTTGATGTGAAGCCACGCGCTGCAAGGGGATGATGAAATCGAAGTAACTTCTGTATTTTGATGCCTCCGGCACCTGGTCAGCGGACTTCGTCTTTTTGCAGACCAGGCGTCTGGTCAGGAAAATCTGCCTCATCGCCTCTCTGATGGCTGCCGTTTCGGAAAGCCTTTCGGCAATTATGTCCCTCGCTCCGGCAAGGGCTTCATCCGCTGATGCCACCTTGGCGCCGACATATCTGCGGGCCTCGGACAAAGGGTCACGGAGCTTGAGGGTCCACATTGCGTCGGCGAGAGGCTCCAAACCGTTTTCCTTCGCGATGGACGCCCTGGTACGGCGTTTCGGTTTGTAAGGGAGGTACAGGTCCTCCAGTTCGGAGGAGTCAACGCACTGTTCTATGGACTTTTTCAACTCATCGGTCAGCGCGCCGAGAGCGGATATGGTCTCAAGTATGGTCTCCTTGCGCTTCTCCATTTCGGAAAAGACATCGTTCCAGTGCCTTATCTCGGCAACGGCGACCTCGTCGAGCCCGCCGGTACGCTCCTTGCGGTAACGGCTGACGAAAGGTATCGTGGCGCCGTCTGCAAAAAGTTCCACACAATTCTCAACCTGCCAGGGCTTTATCGAAAGCCTTGCGGCAATATCCTGTACGTATATTTCCTTCATCGCGAACGTCAATCGTGGCTTACCTCCCTGAGCTGGGAACGGTAGGCGCTGAATATCTTGGATTTGGACACAAAACCTTTGTATATGCGGTCCTTGTCGACCACTGGCAGGCTCCAGGCCCCCGTAGTCTCGAATTTGTTCATGACGTCCTGCATGCTGTCATCCTCATTTATATAAGCCGGGGCCGACTGCATGTAATTATACACGTGCAGGCTGTCATAAAGTTCAGTCTTGAACATATCCCTCCTGATATCCTCCAGCAGCACAAAGCCCTGGAAACGTTTTCTGGAATCCAGAACCGGGAAAATATTGCGCTTGGACTCCGCAACCGCCTTCACGAAGGTTCCCAGAGTATCGTCGATGAGTATGGGATGGAAGTCGGACTCTATGAATTCGTCCATTTTCAGCAGGGTCAGCACAGCCTGGTCCGAATCGTGGGTCAGAAGTTCCCCGCGCTTCGCAATTCGCTTCGTATAAATTGAATACGGATCTATCGTATGTGCAATGCCATAGGAAATCGTGGCGGTGATAATCAGCGGGATGAGAAGATCGTAGCCGCCGGAAATCTCCGCTATGAGGAATATGGCCGTCATAGGAGCCTGCATCACTCCTGCCATCAGGCCCGCCATACCGACAAGCACGAAGTTGGCTTCAGGAACGGAGAAGGGAGATGAAATGAAAATCAGATTTATGAAACGGGCGACTACGAAACCTGCCATACCGCCTACGAAAAGCGTAGGACCGAACGTTCCGCCCACACCTCCTCCAGCATTTGTGAAGGTCATACTGAACACCTTGACAAGGATGACAATCAGGAAAAAGACAGGAATCAGGACAGGAGTGTTCATAAAAAAGGCCAGCGGGGTCTTGCCGGACAGATCCGGAACCCTGCCGTCGAGGAAGCATTGCAGAGAGTCGTATCCCTCACCGTACAGCGTGGGGAAAAGGAAGATGAGCAGGGTCAGGCTGACCGCGCATATGGCCCATTTGAGATACTTGCTGCGTATTTTCTTCAGCCTGTCCTCCAAGGCCAGAGTCATCCTGTTGAAATACAGGGAACACAGGGCGCAGAATACACCCAGAACGACATAGGCCGGAATGTTGCGCATCGCAAAAGGCGTCAGGTCACAGGTGAACTGAGGCGTTACCCCGAGAAAAAGATATGAAACCACTGTCGCCGACACGGCACTCAGCAGCATAGGGAGTATGCTGGTCATGGAAATGTTGAACAGCAGTATCTCCAACGTGAACAGAATTCCGGCCAGAGGAGCCTTGAATATGCCCGCAATGGCACCGGCGGCCCCGCAGCCCAGCAATATGGTCACGTTCTTGTGGGACAGTCCCATCCAGCGCGCAACGTTCGAACCGATGGCAGCACCGGTATATACGATAGGCGCCTCGGCTCCGACGGAACCGCCGAGGCCTATGGTTATGCTGCTGGTCAGGATGGAGCTCCACATATTGTGAGGCTTGATGCGGCTCTCGTTCTTGGACACGGCCACCAGAACCTTGGTGACACCGTGGCCTATGTCATCCCTGACTGCATATTTGACAAGGAGCAGGGATATGAGCATGCCCAATCCGGGAAGAAGCAGGTAGAAATAAGAATACGACCCGTCTATGCGGCAGGTCGCAGCCTCACGTATAAGTTGTATGAGGTAGTCCAAGAGTACGGCTGCGAACCCGCACGCCGCACCGACAACTAAGGAAAGTATGAGAAGGAGGTCGCGTTCGGCAATCTTCAGGGGGGAGCCCTGAAGCTTATTCCGAATCTGCTGCGTCCTCCTCTCCATTTGCATACTGGGATATGTTGTCGTCTATGATTTCTTCTCCATCTTCGGACTCTCCGCCTTCATCGTCAGTGTCGTCGGAATCGAGCCAGCGCTCTATGTCCTCAGCGGCATCGGTCTTCACGTTCACCTTCACCAGCGCTATGGTATCCTCTGTCTCGACCGTCACGGCATAGAAAACGCTGCCGTCCGGTTTCTCATATTTCAGTGCTTCAGGAAGATAATCGCTGAAGCCCTTCGGATACTTCTCCGCAAAAGCGGCGGCAAGCGCCTCATCCATATTCTCGTAACTTACTACACGTCTTTTCTTCTGATCCATATCACAAGCGAATTATACTGCAATAATAGGACAAAAATGTATAGTGACCAAATTTATTTACATTTTTTCCGGAAGACTTATTCCAAGTATGCCCATTGCCTTTCTGAGCACGGATGCAAGCACGCTTATAAGATGCAGGCGCATCTTCAGAAGCGAAGCGTCCTCCTCCTTCAATATGGGTGTGTCGTGATAGTACTGGTTGAATTCCTTCGCAAGTTCGTAGGCGAAATTTGCCACAAGCGCAGGAGAATAGGCCTTGGCTGCCTCGGCTATCTTGTCGGGGAAGCCGGCAAGTATCTTGACTATCCTTATCTCCTTTGCAGACAGGGCGGCGTTCCCGTCCAGTTCCATGTCTGCCGGGTCGATTCCGCCTGCAGCAGCCTTCCTCAGGATAGAGCATATCCTGGCGTGGGTATACTGTATGAACGGACCGGTATTCCCGTTGAAATCGATGGACTCCTTCGGGTCGAAAAGCATGGTCTTTCTGGGATCCACCTTGATTATGAAATACTTGAGCGCTCCAAGACCTATCATACGGAAAAGCCTGTCCTGCTCCTCATCGCTCATACCGTCGAGCTTTCCGTTACCCAGTTCCAAGGCGGTCTCCCTGGCAGTACGGTACATATCCTCTATGAGGTCATCGGCATCGACCACGGTGCCCTCGCGCGATTTCATCTTGCCTTCGGGAAGCTCAACCATTCCATATGACATATGATAAATGGAATCGCTCCATTCGAAGCCCAGCTTCTTGAGTATGAGCTTCAGCACCTGGAAATGGTAGTTCTGTTCATTGCCGACCACATACACTTCCTCGTCCAGGCTGTATTCGCTGAAACGCTGATGTGCGGTACCCAGATCCTGTGTCATATACACTGAGGTCCCGTCCTTGCGCAGCAGGAGTTTCCTGTCAAGTCCGTCAGAGGTGAGGTCGCACCATACGCTGCCGTCAGCCTCGCGCTCGAAAACTCCCATATCCAGACCTTTCTGGACCAGAGACTTGCCCAGCAGATAGGTCTGAGACTCGTAATAAGTGCGGTCGAAACTGATTCCAAGACTGTTGTATGTCCTGTCGAAACCGTCGTAGACCCACTTGTTCATAGTCTCCCACAACCGGCGCACCTGAGGATCGCCCTGCTCCCATTTAAGAAGCATGTCCTGGGCCTCCAGCAGAGAGGGGGCATTCTTGCCGGCAAGTTCCTGGGCCTTCTCGGCATCCATTCCCTGCGCCTCGTACGCTGCGGCAAGTTCTGCCGTTTCCTTCTTATATATGTCATTGAAGGCCACATAGCAGTCTCCCACAAGGTGGTCGCCCTTCTTCCCGGATGTTTCGGGAGTGGCGCCGTTGGCTGTACGGAGCCAGGCCAGCATACTCTTACATATGTGTATACCCCTGTCATTCACCAGGTTGACCTTGATGACGCGATTGCCGGCCGCCGCCAGAAGCTGCGATACGGACCATCCGAGCAGATTGTTGCGCACGTGTCCCAGATGAAGGGGCTTGTTGGTATTGGGAGATGAAAATTCCACCATCACCGTGCGGCCCGTGGAAGGCAGCTGACCATAATCCGCAGCCTTGATGATACCGTCAAGAACCCTGTTCCAGTAAAGCGGCGACAGACATATGTTGAGAAAGCCCTTGACCACATTGAACGAGGCCACCTCCGGAACGTTGGCCGAAAGCCACTCTCCTATTGCGTTTGCAGTTGCCTCGGGAGCCTGACGGCTGATCTTGAGCAGAGGGAACACCACGAGAGTGTAGTCGCCTTCGAACTCCTTCCTTGTCGGACTTACCTGCAGCAGGGCACTGTCCACCTGCTGTCCATATAGTGCGGAAACGGCCTCAACGGCCTTTCCGGCGAGAAATGCATCGGGATTCATCTTAACCTAAATAGCCCTTCAAAAGTTTACTCCTCGAATTGTTCTTGAGCTTGCGTATGGCCTTTTCCTTTATCTGGCGCACGCGCTCGCGGGTGAGGCCGAAGCGCTCCCCTATCTCTTCAAGCGTCATTTCCTGACATCCGATGCCGAAGAACGACTTGACTATCTCCCTCTCGCGGGGGGCGAGCGTCTGGAGTGCGCGCTCTATCTCCTTGTTGAGGCTTTCGTTCACCAGTCCCTTGTCGGCCACGGGCGAATCATCGTTCACAAGCACATCCAGGAGGCTGTTGTCCTCTCCCTCCACGAAAGGAGCGTCCACGCTGACGTGACGGCCGGACACCCTCAAGGTGTCGGCTATCTTCTCTCTGGGGATGTCCACCATATCTGCAAGTTCCTCGGATGACGGCATACGCTCGTTCTCCTGCTCGAACTTGGACTGGGCCTTGCTGATTTTGTTGAGGGCACCAACCTGGTTGAGGGGCAGACGGACTATCCTGGACTGTTCTGCCAGAGCCTGCAGTATGCTCTGCCTTATCCACCATACGGCATAGGATATGAACTTGAAACCCCTGGTCTCATCAAACTTTTCAGCTGCTTTGATAAGACCGAGGTTTCCTTCGTTTATCAGATCCGGGAGGCTGAGCCCCTGGTTCTGGTATTGTTTGGCCACAGATACCACGAATCTGAGATTCGCGCGTGTAAGTTTTTCGAGAGCGGCCTGGTCGCCCTTGCGTATCCTCTGCGCAAGTTCCACTTCCTCTTCCACCGAAATCAGTTCCTCGCGGCCGATCTCCTGGAGATATTTGTCAAGCGAGGCGCTCTCGCGGTTGGTGATGGACTTTGTAATCTTGAGTTGTCTCATAACTTTGGCTTATAATCCGAAGCCAAAGTATGATGCCCTGCCGTTTGCGTCAACGCCCTCGATATACACGGCCCTCTTCGACTTCTTAACAATATTCAATATGTCTTGAGGTTTCTCCACCGGCACATCATTGACGTAAGTTATCACGAACCCTTCCCTGGCGCCCGCTTCCTGAATCTTTCCAGGGCCGACAGAGACGATTTCAACACCGTTCTTCAAGCCCAGTTTCTCCAGCGTTTCCTTCGAAGCCTTGGCCAGGGTCGCTCCGTAGAACGCTATCCCGTTGGCAAGTTTCTGGCCGTTCTGGGCAACCTGGTCCTGGAAAGTCACGGGCACTGAAAGTTCCTTGCCGTCGCGTATTATCCTGACGGTGGCCTTGTCTCCCGGACGGAACTGACTTAACGCCTCCTGAAGTGCCGCAAAACTGTTTATCTTAGTGGAATCCAGCCCTACAAGCACGTCACCTTCCTTCAAACCGGCCTTGTCGCCCGCGCTTCCTTTCGAAACCTCACCAATATATACGCCCATCGGAGAGGAAAGTTTCAGCTCCTGCGCTTTTTTTGCATCGATCTCCATCACGGAGACACCCAGCATCACGCGCTTGACGGAGCCGAAGGTCATAAGGTCATCCGCAATCTTGCGCACTATGTTGGACGGGATGGCGAAAGAATAGCCGGCATACGAACCGGTCTGGGATATGATAGCGGTGTTGACACCTACCAGAAGGCCCTCCTTGTTGACCAGGGCTCCGCCGCTGTTGCCGGGATTCACGGCAGCATCGGTCTGGATAAACGACTCTATCTTCAGGTCCTTACCGTAGTTGGGCATGCTGCGGCCCTTGGCGCTGACTATGCCTGCGGTTATGGTCGAACGGAGGTCATAGGGGCTGCCTATGGCAAGCACCCATTCTCCGAGACGCAGTTTGTCGGAGTCCGCAAAGGGGATTACAGGCAGGCCCTCGGCCTCTATCTTGATGAGGGCAACGTCAGTGGCGGGGTCAGTTCCCACCAGCGAAGCTTCATAGGTCTGGTTGTTGTTGAGTGTCACCTCTATGCGGCTGGCATCGCCCACGACGTGGTTGTTTGTCACGATATATCCGTCCTGACGGATGATGACGCCGCTGCCGCTGCCGTACTGTTCCCTGGGAGTACCCTGACCGCGGCCGTCACCGTATCCCTGGCCGGGCATTCCGAAGAAGAAATCGAAGATGCTGCTAGGCATCTGCATCTGCTGGACGGGGACTGCCACTTTGACATACACCACGGCGTCAACCGCCGATTCGGCAGCGTAAGTGAAGTCGGGATAGTCGCTCAGATTGAGGTTCACCGTACGGTATGTGGCACCGTCATTTCCCGAAACCACAGTCTGAAAAGTGTCTTTCGGCGCTACTGAAGTGGTGACAGCATACGCCGTGATGCCTCCGATCAGAGCGGAGGCTGCGAGAGTGATTATTTCCTTTTTCATCTTATAGCATTTTTCCTGATGAAAAATCAAAATATATGCCAGAATTCGTTCTATTTGTGCAAAGAATTCATTATATTTGTAGAGTTTGTGAAAATAAAAACAACTAGACATATATGAAACTCATAATTTCAAGCTCAGAACTTCTGAAAGGCATAATGGCTGTATCCAAAGCCATTCCCGCAAAAAGTTCACTTCCCATCCTGGAGAACTTCCTCTTCGACCTGAAGGGCAACACACTGGAAATAACCGCCTCCGACTCGGAGCTTACCCTCCGCACCCGTCTGACCGTCGAGTCAGCCGATTCTGACGGCAGGATTGCAGTGCCGGCGCGCCATATGCAGGACCTGCTCAAGGAGATTCCCGACCAGCCCATCACCATCCAGACCATCAAGGAGAACTATTTCGAGTGCAGTTGGATGGGAGGCGCTTCCACGTTGCCCTATTTCTCAGCTGACGAATATCCGCAGATAACGACCACCGAAGAAGGCGCAATTACCGTAAAATTCCCCGCCCAGACATTTGTGGACGGTATTTCAAGCACAATATACGCAACCGATGACGATGAGATGCGTCCCGTGATGAACGGTATCCTGTTCGACATGAGCGGCGCCGGCACCACTCTGGTGGCATCCGACTCCCGCAAGCTCATATGCTTCACGACCACCGAGGTCAAGACAGAGGAGCAGTCAAGTTTCATCCTGCACAAGAAACCGGCTGCCGTGCTCCGTTCCATCATCGGCAAGGACACTGAGGAAATCACAGTGACCTACGACGGCAAGAACGCCGTGTTCGCATTCGACGAGACCATAGCCGTATGCCGTCTGATTGTGGGCAGGTATCCCAAATACCGCGACGTCATCCCCCAGAACAACTCCAACGTCCTGAAGATAGACCGCCAGCAGCTGCTCAATTGCGTACGCAGGGTTTCCGTCTGCGCCAACAAGGCCTCGAACCATATCAAATTCGACCTCCAGAGCAATTCTCTCACGGTTTCAGCCCAGGACCTCGGATTCAGCATAGCCGCACACGAGAAATCAGTATGCCAGTATGACGGAGAGGACCTGCAGATAGGCTTCAAGTCCACTTTCCTCGTCGACATACTTTCAAATCTCGGAAGTTCCGAGGTTACGATAAAGTTCTCCGATGCACGCAGGGCCGCCCTTCTTCTTCCCTCCGAGGACGGAGACCAGACGGAAAAGATTTGCGCTATCCTGATGCCTATCCAGATCTGACGGACTCCCTGAAACTGTTCTGAAACAATGGAATTGAAACTCAAGAGGCCTTTGCTCTTCTTCGACATTGAGAGCACGGGCCTCAATATTGCAAGCGACAGCATAGTCGAACTCAGCTTCGTGAAGATTCTGCCAGAGGAAGGCGGAGCGAACGAAACCGTTATCAAGACCTGGAGGCTGTGCCCCTGGGATTATGTCAACAACTGCCAGAAGAAGATGGATCCGGGCGCCCAGAAGGTGCACGGCATTTCGGATGACGACGTGAAGGACTGCCCCAAGTTCCAGGACGTGGTGGCCGAGATCGGAACTTTCATGGCCGATTCCGACTTGGCAGGCTTCAATTCAGCGAAATTCGACCTGCCGATGCTGGCCGAGGAGTTCGAGAGGGTCAGGGTTTACTGCCACAAGAATTTCAAGATGGACCTCCACGAGAAGAAGATGGTGGACGTCCAGAACATATTCCACCAGAGAGAACCGCGCAACCTGAAAGCCGCCCACATATTCTACTGCGGATGCGATTTCGAAGGGGCGCACGGAGCCGAAGCCGACACGATTGCCACCTACGAGGTGCTCAAGGGACAGTTGGACAGATATCCCTACGACAAGGAAACGGACCCTGACGGGCTGCAGAATGACGTGGACTGGCTCGCCCAGTATTCCACCGGAGCAAGGAAAGTGTTGGACTATGCAGGAAGGATTGCGCTCTCTGCCAATGACGAACCCATAGTGAACTTCGGCAAGCACAAAGGCAAGCCGGCAAAGCAGGTATGGGAAGAGGATCCCTCATATTTCGACTGGGTGGAAAAGGGAGATTTCACCCTCGACACGAAACGTCAGTTCGCAAACCTCAAGGAGCAGTATATGGCTGAAATGCGGGCCAGAGCCGGCAGACCGGCTTCCGAAGCATCCCTTCAGGGGCTTATGGGCAAGTTCAACGGCGGCAAACTGTTCTGAGAACCTCTTTGAATCATAACTGGGAAGAGATGAATTTTCTGATACTCACATCCGAAGGAAAGGTCATAGCAAGACCTGACAGCACGCGCAACAAGGACAACGGCGATTATTTCGTCCCGACGGACGTGAATTCAATGGGGTTCGCTCCCGTCGTCTACGCCAGAATGGTGCGTACGGGCAAGATGATAGGCAGGGAATTCGTCACGAGATATTACGACGCGGTTGCGTTCGGAATACTGCTGTACCCTTCCGTAACGCCTGAGGAGAAGCCACATTACTGCAAGGCCACTTCATCCTGTTTTGACAAGACCTCGCTGATGCCCCTTCCTATGTACAATCCCGTCACGCTGGAAAGGGCGGAAAACATTTTCAGGATAAACAAGGGGGCCAAGGAAGTTTTCTCCCGCAGCACGGTCGGGATTACGGAGCTCGTGGCTGATGCTTTGACAGGATGCAGCTCACACACAACTATCCACAAGGGGGACATCGTCATTGCCGAGCTGGACAGCATCAAGACACTCGGGCACCGTTCCGATGGAGATTTTCATCTGGGCGCAAGTTTCTGCGGGAACGAGACAATAGATATTGACGTGAAATTTTGATATTTCGTTCAAGAATCTTAACTTTGCAGACCCAAAAGCCAGAATAGCTCAGTTGGTCAGAGCATCGCATTCGTAACGCGAAGGTCGTGGGTTCGACTCCCACTTCTGGCTCAACTGGCGTTGAGCCAGTTGTCAACCCCCTCGCAGACTTTGTCTGCGGTCCCCCAGGGGACACACGCGCCTGCCCGGCGCGGACTGCGTCAAAAATCGGCGCGGGTTGCGTCAAACCGGCGCGGAAGTGAACACTATGAATCACCACAATATCATCATTATCGGGGCTGGAGCCGCAGGATTGATGGCGGCTATAGCGGCACCGGGGGCCCTGGTGCTGGAAAAGATGCCACGCCCGGCCAGAAAGATGATGATTACGGGAAAGGGGCGCTGCAATTTCACCAACGTAAAGAGCTGGACCGACTTTTCAGGTCACATACATCCAAAATCCAATATCCTTCGCGGAGCCTTCCACTGCCTTACACCGGAGAAACTCATAGGGATGTTCACTGCGGCCGGCTTGAGCTGCGTGGTGGAAAGGGGTGACAGGGCATTTCCCGAATCGCACAAGGCGGTCGACGTTGTAGACACCCTGGTGTCAATGGCCCGCCACGCCGGTTCCAGAATCATATGCGGCTGCGCTGTAACATCGGTCGAAAAATCCGCCGAAGGCTTCGTACTGGGGACATCCACCGGAGAAAGGTACAGCTGCAGCAGGCTAATCGTGACCTGCGGAGGCCTTTCCTACCCCACGACCGGTTCCACAGGCGACGGACACAAGTTCGCCAAGGCCCTGGGGCACAGTATCACCCGTCTGTATCCGTCGCTGACAGCCCTGGTCCCCCGCGACTACAAACAGAGCAATGCCGGAGAGGGAGGCAGCCACAGGCACATACACAGGGACACACCCCTCGGGGCTCTGGGGCGCCAGTTCATGGGACGGTCCATGAAGAACGTCACCGTGGACCTTCTCATAGACGGGCAGCTTGTCCAGCACGAGTTCGGCGACGTGGACTTCACTGACGGCGGTCTCGAAGGGCCTATTGGCTACAAGATATCAAGGAAAGCGGTCATCGCCCTGGAGAACGGGAGCAGGGTGGCAGTGGAGATTTCATTCAAGGACGAAGCGCGTCCCCTGCATTTCGACATTGCCGGTTATGTCGGTTATGAACGTGCCGTGGTGACGGCAGGAGGTGTCAGCACCGATGAACTCGTGCACAAAACCATGGAATCCAGACTGGTCGAAGGGCTGTATTTTGCCGGAGAGGTTCTGGACCTTGATGCCGATACCGGAGGCTACAACCTGCACACAGCCTTCTGCTCAGGGTATCTCGCAGGGCTTTCAGCACAAAAAAGTCTCGGGTAACACCCTTTATTATATATTGTCGAAGATGAACGGCAGCAGGTCATCGACCCTGTCGAACTTGTATATTACTTCGGACCCATAAAGTATTATGGATATCGGCCTTCCGGCAAGTTTCTGGTATTCAGCCATAACCTGGCGGCAGGAACCGCACGGCGAAGCCGGGGTCCCGACTATGGCCCCTTTGTACGCGGCACTTATGGCGATGCTGGTCATCGGTATGCCGGGGTTGTTGGCATTTGCCGCAAACATTGCAGTCCTTTCCGCACACAGTCCGGAGGGGAATGCGGCGTTCTCCTGATTGGCACCGGTCACTATACGTCCGTCGGCAAGACGCACGGCCGCCCCGACGTGGAACTGTGAGTATGGAGCATATGAGCCTTCAATGGACTTCAGAGACGCATTCACCAGTTCACGATCCTCCGCGCACATTTCATCGAGTGAAGAAAACTCGGTGAAATTGATTTTGATTTCCTTTTCGTTCATCTGAGCCGATTTAGTTTTTCAAAAATAATAAAAAACGTGCTTTTTTGCTATATTTGTGAAAATATAATCAAGATATTCAACACTATGACAGGAATTATCATCATTATCATCATCGTGGCTGTCATCATTGCCTGGTTCATCGGAGTCCAGCGGAAGCTTGTCAGCAAAGAGGAACTTTGCAAGAATGCGATGAGCCAGATAGGAGTCCAGCAGTCAAGCCGATGGGATGCACTTACAGCATTGGCCGAACTGACCAAATCGTATAATGAGCACGAATATAACACCATAAAGGATGTAATCGGCCAGAGAGCCGCAATCACCTCAGGCAGCAATGCCAAGGCGGCGGACGCTCAGGAGGATATAATGACCTCCGTCCTCAGCCGCATCGTGGCCGTGGCAGAGCAGTATCCTGAACTCAAGGCCAATGAAAACTACGGCAAGACGATGGACAGCGTCAACCTCTACGAGAACCAGGTCCGCACAAGCAGGATGGTTTACAATGACACGGTAACCGCCTTCAACCGCATCGTGCGTCAGTTCCCCGACTCCATCGCCGCCGGCATTTTCGGGTTCAGGGAAAAAGAATATCTCCAGGAAATCCCCGCAAAGGCTGAAATGCCCAAAATGAACGTCTAAATGCGGATTCTTGCGTTAATCATATACATTCTGGCCGAACTTCAGCCGGACGGCAGCGCTGTGATTACGGAGCAGTGGGACATCGATGCGTCCCGGGGCACGGAAATGTATCTCACGCGCAGCAATCTGGGAGACATTGAGATAAAGGACTTCTCAGTCATCGGCGACGGCACCGTCTTCATCAACGAAGGCGAATGGGACATCGACAGAGGCATCGGGGAAAAAGCGGGACGCTGCGGCATCGTACACAAGAACGACGGAGTGGAACTCTGTTGGGGGCTGGGCTCGTACGGGCATCACTCCTTCACCGCCTCATACACGATGACGAATGCCGTCAAATCCCTGAATGACTACGACAAACTTCACCTGCAGATGGTCTCACCAGGCATCAATCCATCCCCTGACGAGGTGACAATCTGCATAAAGGCACCGGTTGGCTTGAATGATACGAACACCAGAATCTGGGGCTTCGGTTTCGAAGGAACATCCGCTTTCTCAGAGGACGGGAGCGTTGTTTTCCAATCGACAGAGCCTTTTTCCAGAAACAGTTCGGCAATTGTCCTGCTGCGCTTTGACAAAGGCATATTCGCATCATCCAGCACGGAAAACCACGATTTCGACGATGACCTGCAAAGAGCCCTCGAAGGAGCTTCCTTCGAAGATGACGACGACGGCGCTCCTCTGGCAGTTCTCATCACTTCACTGCTGTTCGGGGCCCTTTGCGTTTCCGCAGTCGTTTCCGCCGAAAAGAAAAAGACGAAGAACATTCTGGGATGCAAGAAGAAGGAGATCAAGTGGTACAGGGACATACCTTGCGAGGGGGATATCATCATTGCTGACTATATCCTCAATCGTCTGGATGAAATGTCAAGGGATACAGTCGCATCTGCAATGATACTGAGAATGATTGACAGCGGCATCATACTGGTATCAAGCGACAGGAACGGCCACATCGAACTTTCATTCAACCCAGCTGCCGACATCGGCTCCCTGTCGGGGCCGGAACGCGGATTGTACGATATGATGAAAGAGGCCAGCGGAAGCGATATGATTCTGCAGCACAACGAATTCAGAAGGTGGTCCGCCAGGCACACCACAAGAATAGCAAAATGGGCGGCATCCGTGCCGAAGGAAGGGCAGAAAAGAATGACCGAACGTGATCTGATTGCGGGTAAAACGTTCCTTGCTCCCGGGCAGGAATGTGCAAGAAACCTCCTCGGGTTTCGCAAATATCTCAAAGATTTCACTCTGGTGAATGAGCGCCACAGCATAGAAGTCGGCCTGTGGCACGACACGCTTGCTTTCGCCGCCCTGTTCGGTATAGCGGAAAAAGTGGCGCAGGAGCTGAAGGAAATCAATCCGAAAGCATTTGAGGAAACTTTCCCCGGAGATCCTGACATTACTTTCCAGACCATACGTATGACACGGCTGATGGCAAACAGCATCACCAACGCCCATGCATCGAGCGGAATGTCAAGCGGAGGCTTCGGTGGACGCACGTCATTCGGAGGTGGAGGCGGTTTCAGCGGAGGGGGCTTCGGCGGTGGATGCAGATAAACGGCACACGATGAAGATTTGTATCGGTCTTTCAGGAGGGGTTGACTCCTCGGTTGCGGCCCTGCTTCTCAAGCAGGCCGGTTATGACGTTTTCGCCCTGTTCATGCAGAACTGGCACGACACGACCGGGACGCTGCACGGCGACTGTGAGTGGGAAGAGGACAGATATGTGGCCGAGATGGTCGCAAAAAAGATAGGCATACCTTTCCATTTCGTGGACCTAAGCGGGCCGTACAGGCAACGCGTCGTGGACTATATGTTCAGCGAATACGAGAAAGGGCGCACCCCCAATCCTGACGTACTGTGCAACAGGGAGATAAAGTTCGATGCATTCCTTAAGGAAGCCGAAAGGCTCGGCGCCGATATGGTGGCCACAGGGCATTACTGCCGCAAGGAGGTGATTCAGGGGCCTGACGGCAAGACGGTTTACAGGATACTTGCTGGGACTGACCCGAACAAGGACCAGAGCTATTTCCTCTGCGGTCTGTCACAGGAGCAGCTGGCCAAGGCAATGTTCCCCATAGGAGATATCATCAAGCCGGAAGTGAGACGCATCGCCAGGGAGGCGGGCCTTCCTTCCGCCGAAAAAAAGGACAGTCAGGGCATATGCTTCGTTGGCAAGGTGGACCTGCCCACCTTCCTGCAGCAGAAATTGAAATCCGTACCTGGAGACATTGTGGAGGTGTATGACAGGTTCTATGATGACAATAAGCATTACAGATATCTGGAGGAGCGCTTCGAAGAGTGGGACAAAGGACGTGGCGCAGAGAATTTCAACGGCGAAGAGTTGATGGCTATGTCACAGCCTATGGACTACAGCGGCATAACTTTCGAGACCGAAACCTACAGGAGCGGGAAAAAGCACGTGAAGAAAACCCGATATAAGGATAACCCCTTTGCGAAAATCATCGGCAGGCACGACGGAGCGCAGTTCTATACCATAGGCCAGCGCAGGGGGCTTGCCGTAGGCGGACATTCGGATTCGGTTTTCGTCATTGACACCGACATCGATTCAAATATCATATATGTGGGACAGGGGCAGGAGCACAAAGGTCTGCTGCGCCGCTGCCTCAGAATAGCCCCTGACGAGATTCACTGGATAAGGAGGGATCTGGAAATGGAATGCGGGCAATCAAGAAGATATATGGTCCGCATACGCTACCGCCAGCCCCTGGAGCCGGCTACCCTCATCAGAAGGGATAACGGTATGTTCATAGTCTTTGACAGGCCGCAGAGAGGCATCACCCCCGGGCAGTTCGCCGTGTGGTACGACGAAGCTCAGGAGATGCTGGGAAGCGGAGTGATTGGAAATTAGAAAATATTGCTTAAATTTGCATCGGGTAAGTCTTACACGACCAGCTCCCTTAGAATTCCCCCAGGGTCGGAAGGCAGC
>JAKSKP010000028.1 GCA_024401635.1 Bacteroidales bacterium | reverse complement strand
TGGCTTCAGGCTACTATATGCTTATGCTGTCCCGCATGGGCGTCGCCTGCGCACATTCCCTTTTCTGGGCCGTTGCCACGCCGATTGCCGTGAAAGTCGCCCCACACGGGCGCGGGGCGCTGGCAATGGGTCTGATAACGGCCGGCACTTCCATTGCGCAGATTATTGGTATGCCTATAGGACGTATGGTGGGCCTGGCCCTGGGCTGGAGGATGACCTTTGTCTGCATTGCATCCCTGGCGGCGCTTGTACTTGTAATACTGATATTCTCTTTCCCCAGTGTGAAGAACGATACGGAGTTCTCCGTGAGCGAGCTGCCACATATGCTGAAGAACCGCAGGCTTCTGACCATCTATGCCATAATCATCCTGCTCGTGACAGGGCATTTCGTAGCCTACAGCTACATCGAGCCTTTCTTCCTTCAGGTGGCGGGACTGTCCCAGAAAGTGATAACTGCCGTGCTGATGGTGTTCGGCCTGGCAGGGGTCATAGCGAGCGTCATATTCTCGAAGACTTTCCCCGCCCGGCGAACGGCGCTCACAGTCATCTCGTTTACGGGCATTTTCCTCGGGCTGGCGCTTCTCAAGCCGTGCGCTGCATCCCTGTGGGCGACAATAAGCCTGTGCATCTTCTGGGGCATAGCGATGACTTTTATGAATCTGGTATTCCAACTGGAACTTATGGCCGCGGAAAAGAAGGCCACCACGGTGGCGATGGCCCTGTATTCCGGCCTCTTCAACTTCGGTATAGGGGCGGGACCGGTACTGGGAGCATTGGCGATAAATGGCTCCGGGCTGCAGAATGTGGGCTATGTGGGAGCAGTCGTTGCTCTTGTGGGCTCGGCTGTTACGCTGTGGTACGTTTTTCGCTGGCGCAGTCTGGAAGTTGAACCACGTTAATGGAACTGAAATGGCAGAAGAAGTAAGACTTGACAAATATCTGTGGGCAATACGGGCCTTCAAGACAAGGAACGAGGCTACCGAGGCCTGCAACGGCGGCAAGGTGAAACTTAACGGCGGAGCCGTGAAGCCGTCCAAACAGGTGAAACCCGGCGACGAACTGAGCGTGCGCAAGGGTGCGGTGCAGTTTACTTATAAGGTGCTTGCTCCTCTGGAAAAGAGGGTCGGCGCCGCCCTTGTGCCCCAATATGCCGAGAACCTCACTCCTCAGTCCGAGCTGGACAAGATGCGAGCTCCGGTGGAGACCTTCTTCATGAAACGTGACCGTGGCACCGGCCGCCCGACCAAGAAGGACAGGCGCACCATGGAGGCCCTGTGGGATGCGATAGATTTCAGTGACGAGGACTGATCGTTACTCTTTGACAAGGAATACGTCTTCGCCGGGTTCGGCAAAATGGAAGTTTTCGCGGGCAAACTGTTCCAGGGTATCCGTGTTGTCAGTCAATTCCTTTATCTGCGTCTCCATATCCACTATTTCCAGCTGGTAGGAACGTATCTGCCTTTCCTGGCTCTTGATCTCGTGTCTCGCCGCAATCCACGAAAACAGGTTGCTGCCGGGATATACGCAAAGTATCACAAGGAAGAATGCCAGAATGGCGACATAGCCGGCCGCCGATGACTTGATGAAGTCCTTGAATGTTTTTTTCTTTTTCGCCACCTTGCAAATATAGCCAACTTTGGCCAAAATAGATGTCCATTTTACGAAAAAATGGCATTCTCCCGAGATTTGCTTGGTAATTCTCCCGAGATTTGCTTCGCCGCTGGCGCGGCTCACCACATCTCCGGCGCCCCGGCGGGCGCCTTACAACGCAAACAAAACCGTCGCATTCAAGCAAGCTTGATGCGACGGTTTCGCTGCGTTGTGGAGAATAAGAGATTCGAACTCTTGACCCCTTGCTTGCAAAGCAAGTGCTCTACCAACTGAGCTAATCCCCCATATTTGTTTCCCGTGCCTTGTAGGCTTCGGGGTTGGTACTGGGTGGGAGAATCGAACTCCCATTGCAAGATTGAGAATCTTGAGTACTAACCGTTATACGAACCCAGCGTTCGGTTTGGGATTGCAAAGGTAGATAACTTTTTTAAAACTCCAAACTTTTTTTGTATTTTTGCATTGTTTTGACAAACTGATAGAAGTGTATGACGCTTATTAAATCCATTTCCGGAATCAGGGGGACTATAGGAGGTTTCGCCGGTGATTCACTGACCCCCGTGGACATTGTTAACTTCACTTATGCGTACTGCGCCAAGATGAAGGAACGCAAGAAGGCTTTTGGCAAGAAATACAAGGTGGTTGTGGGCAAGGATGCCCGTCTGAGCGGCGAAATGGTCGAGAACCTCGTCGTGGGAACTCTCATCGCCTGCGGTGTGGACGTCATCAGGATAGGCTTTGCCAGTACCCCGACCACGGAGATGGCGGTCACCGGCCTCGGAGCGGACGGAGGCATCATACTCACGGCTTCCCACAATCCGAAGCAGTGGAACGCGCTGAAACTGCTCAACGAAAAAGGAGAGTTCCTCAATGCGGAGGAAGGCCAGGCCATACTTGACTGTGCCGCATCCGGTCGCTTCAACTTCTGTGAAGTGGAGGAACTCGGGCACGTTGTCGAAGAGGATTATGTGAAAAAGCATATCAAGGCGGTCCTTAAGCTGGATCTCGTCGACAGACGCGCGATAAGGAGGGCTCGGTTCAAGGTGGTCGTGGACGCCGTAAACAGCGTGGGCGGAGTCATAATGCCCCAGCTTTTGAAGGAATTGGGTGTTAAGGTCATACAACTCAACTGCAAGCCTACTGGCGATTTTGCGCACAATCCCGAGCCCCTTCCCGCGAATCTGACCGAGCTTTCCAAGGCAGTGGTGAAGAACAAGGCGGACCTGGGCATCAGCGTAGATCCCGACGTAGACCGTCTCGCACTCATCTGCGAGGATGGAAGTCCTTTCGGAGAGGAATACACCCTTGTCTGCGTTGCTGATTATGTGCTGAGCGCAATGTCTGCCATGGCAAGGCGGAAAGACAAGGATATAGACAAGGTGTGCAAACCTTACAGATTCGCCACCAGCAGCAACCTCAGCAGCTCCCGCGCATTGCGCGATGTGACAGAGCGTCTGGGCGGACATTACGAGGCTTCGGCCGTGGGTGAGGTCAATGTCGTTGCGAAGATGAAGGAGACGGGGGCGATAATAGGCGGTGAGGGCAACGGAGGAGTCATCTACCCGGCCCTGCACTATGGCCGCGACGCTATGGTCGGCGCTGCCCTGTTCCTTTCCAATATGGCTCACAGGGGCTTGGCCGCCACCCAGCTCAGGGCCACATATCCCGAGTATTTCATCGCGAAGAACAAGATACAGCTCAGCGATCCCAAACTTGTCGACCAGGTGCTTGACGGCGTGCGCAAGGCTTTTGCAAAGGAGGATGTCAACACCATCGACGGCGTCAAGATCAGTTTCGAGGCCGAGCGCAAGTGGGTTCATCTGCGCAGGAGCAATACCGAACCGATAATCAGGATATATGCCGAGGCGCCCTCACAGGATATCGCCGAGCAATTGGCAACCAAGGTGATGAACATAGCCAACGATATAATAGCCAACGATTTGTAGCGTATGTTCTCGTTCAGGACCACGGCGCTTGTAGACCAGATGGACAGGGCTCTTCACGAGGGCTCCGTCGGATGTTTCTGCACCACCAACTGCTGGCGTACTGACCAGAACCGCTATATGTGGCAGATATTCCAGCAGCGCGGCAACCTTTCCCGGCTGTTCACGCCGAGGGAGGCTGAGCTCACGCCCGGTACGAACCACATCAATTTCAGCAGGGACGAACTCGAGGGCCTGAATGCCATAGTCGTCGAGATCCAGGATGTGGGAGCGCGCTTCTTCAACTATACCAAGGATGTTCTGTCCCTTATGGAGACCCTTGCCGGAATGCAGGATGCCCCGTCGATGTATGTGGTAGACCATATCAATCCGGCCGGGAGGGTGGTCGAAGGCACTATGCCGGAAAGCTCCCTGCCAGGCTTCAAGGTTGAGCCTCATACTGCGAAGGTGGCTCACCGTCACGGACTTACCCTCGGAGAGCTCTGCCTCCTATATTATAACGAAATAGGCGCAAGATTCCCTCTCCACGTCATATCCGCCATCGCTACCGAAACGAACAAGAGCCTTCTGCCGTGGACTATCGCCCCGTGCAGCGATATACCCGGAATGTTCACCAGCGAATTGTACAGTGGCGGCGGCCTGTGGAACAATACCAATATTACCCCCGGCATAGGCACTTCCAGACCGTATGAATATATAGGTGCGCCTTTCATACGTCACGACGGCCCCGTTCCTCCGGGAGCCCGCGGCATAATGCTTCGGCCCTGTTCCTTCACGCCTTCCGCCGGCCGCTATCAGAATATGCGTTGCTTCGGCTATCAGCTGATGCTGGAGCCCGGCGGCGAGTACCACAGCCTGCTTCATACTCTGGATATGCTTCGTTTCTTCAAGGAATATTACCCTGAGTTCAGGCTTGAGGAAGGCTTTCGCTCCAAGCTGGCCGACCCTGTCCTCACCGACTATGTGCTGGGTCAGTGCACGGAAGAGGAAGTGCGTGATTATGTGAAGGTTGCCGAGCAGAAGTGGATACGCAAGGCCAAGAAGTTCCTGCTCTACGAGGACCAGCCTTTCCGCTGCAGGTAGCTGACGATTTTTCCTGCCGTTTGTTTCATAATTGCAAAAATTGTCTTACTTTTGCGCTCGGAGTAAGCTGAATGCGTTATGATTCAAATTTTCTATAAATCAAACGGTCAGATGATGGTTTCCTGCTCGGAAGCCGATTTCTCCAATATCACCAGGGACAATGTGTTGTGGATAGACCTTCTGTCGCCTACGGGCGATGAGAAGCGCGCCGCCGAACTTTTCCTGAACTGTTCGCTTCAGGCCAGGTCCAAGGCCGAGGAGATTGAGAGTTCTTCACGTTTCATCGAGACTGAAGACGGCATTTTCGCAAACACGAACTTCATCCTTCCGGGCCCTGACGACTATTCGATGGAGGCTGTCTCATTCGTTCTCATAGGCAATACCCTTTCGACGATCAGGGAAATCACACTGAAGTCTTTCACTGACCTTCAGCGCCGTGTCGAGGCTTTCCCCAAGCAGTTCGCGAACGGATTCCAGGTGTTCCTGGCCCTTCTGGAACAGCGCGTCGACCTGGATGCCGATATGATTGAGGTGATGAGCAAGGAGATTGCCCAGCTCAGCCACAAGATAAGCCAGGGAGAGGAAGATATCAATGAGGATATCCTTTTGGATATCAATCAGATGCAGGAAAACTCAATGTTGGTTCGCGAGAATATCGTGGACAAGCAGCGTATGGTCAGCAGCATGCTCAAGACCACCAAGGTACCCAAGGCTCTCCAGCCCCGCCTGAATACCCTGCTGAAAGACATCGCCTCCCTTATCAACCATACCAATTTCAATTTCGAACGTCTGGAGTATCTGCAGGATACGGTGCTCGGTCTGGTGAACCTGGACCAGAACAAGATAATGAAGGTTTTCACTTTCATAAGCCTGCTGCTGATGCCTCCGACTCTGATTGCGAGTTTCTACGGAATGAACGTTCGCCTGCCAATTCTGGCGGCCGAGAACCATTGGGACTGGATCATCATAGTCGGCCTGATGCTCGTGTCCGTAGCCATAGTCTATCTGATTTTCAAGAAGAAAAAGTTGTTCTAAATCTTTGAAAATCCAAAAATTAACTTTAAATTTGCGCTCCTTTCGTCCAAGCGCGCCGCGTGCGCGTGCCCGAAAGGCAGTTACATAAAGTTCAACGCACTAATTTTTCAAAGAATTAATTATGGCAAACGAAAACGAAATCAAGAAGGCATTGAATGCCTCAATCGCTCCCGAAGAATTCGATTGGGAAGCGTTCGAGAAGGAAAGCGTCTACGACGTGGACCGTGCAGTGATTGCCGAGCAGTATGACAAGACCCTCTCCAAGGTTACCGAGAACGAGGTTGTCGAAGGTACTGTAACGTCAGTCAACAAAAAGGAAGTTGTAGTCAATATCGGCTACAAGTCAGAGGGCGTCATCGCCACTACCGAGTTCCGTTACAATCCGGACATCAAGGTGGGTGACAAAGTGGAGGTTTATGTGCAGACCGCCGAGAATAAGAACGGTCAGCTCATCCTTTCACACAAGAAAGCCCGTGCAATGCACTCCTGGGATCTCGTCAATGAAGCATATAACAAGGACGAAATCGTCAAAGGTTACATCAAGACCCGCACCAAGGGCGGTATGATAGTTGACGTGTTCGGCATCGAGGCCTTCCTGCCCGGCAGCCAGATCGACGTCAAGCCCATACGTGACTACGACCAGTTCGTCGATACAACCATGGACCTCAAGATCGTCAAGATCAATCCCGAGTTCCGCAACGTGGTTGTATCCCACAAGGCTCTCATCGAGGCTGAAATCGAGGCCCAGAAGAGCGAGATCATGAGCAAACTGGAGAAAGGCCAGGTACTCGAGGGCATCGTCAAGAACGTTACCGATTACGGCGTATTCGTCGACCTCGGCGGTGTTGACGGTCTCATCCACATCACTGACCTCTCATGGGGCCGTATCAATCATCCGAAGGAGATTGTCGAGCTTGACCAGAAGATTAACGTCGTTATCCTCGACTTCGATGAAGGCAAGAAGCGTATCGCCCTGGGTCTGAAGCAGCTTACTCCTCATCCCTGGGATGCTCTTGACAAAGACCTCAAGGTTGGTGACAAGGTTAAGGGTAAAGTTGTCCTCGTACAGGATTACGGCGCATTCGTCGAGGTTGAGCCCGGCGTTGAAGGCCTTATCCACGTGTCAGAGATGAGCTGGAGCCCCCGTCTGCGCATCGCCCAGGATTTCCTGAAGGTAGGTGATGAGGTTGAGGCCCAGATCCTGACCCTTGACCGTGACGAGAAGAAGATGTCCCTCGGTCTGAAACAGCTTGTGGAGAACCCTTGGGAGAACATCCGCGAGAAATATCCTGTAGGCAGCCAGCATTCAGCTACAGTGCGCAACATCACCAGCTTCGGTGTGTTCGCCGAGCTTGAGGAAGGCATCGAAGGCCTCGTGCATATCAGCGACCTTTCCTGGAACAAGATCAAACATCCTTCAGAGGTCGTTGCCCCCGGCGACAAGCTTGACGTCGTCATCCTTGACTTCGACGAGGAGAACCACAAGCTCTCACTCGGCCACAAGCAGCTTCTTCCCAACCCTTGGGAGCAGATAGAGAAGGATTACCCTGTAGGCACCGTAGTCGAAGGTAAGGTAACTGAGCTTGGCGACAAGGCCGCTACCATCGCCCTGTCCGCTGACGTTGAGGCCGTTTGCCCTCTCAAAGAGCTCGTCAAGGAAGACGGTACGACTCCCGTTGCAGGTGATACTCTGCAGTTCAAGGTCATCGACCTGAAACGCAACTCCCGCAAGCTCACCGTTTCTCACCTCAAGACCTATGCGGCTCCCGCACCCAAGGCTGAGAAGGCTGAGAAACCCGCCAGTGAGGCTGACGTTGCAAAGAAGGCCGTCAAGAAGATCAACGAGTCCGTCGAGAAGACCACTCTCGGTGACATCGACGCTCTCGCAGCTCTCAAGGACCAGCTTGCAAAGTAGGACTTTACCCGCTCCATGGCAGGTAAATTCACACTAAACATATTAGGGTCGGCTTCTGCAAAGCCCAAGCTGAACCGTATATCAAGCGCTCAACTGCTTCAGGCAGCTGAGCGCTTGTTTTTGATTGATTGCGCCGAAGGTACGCAGCAGGCTTTCATTCTTCAGAACCAGCGCGTGAAGGCCTGGGCCGCCGAAGAGCGGGTCCAGGGACTCAAGCGTCTGTCCAGAACCCAGCTGGATGCCATATTCATCTCCCATATACACGGGGACCATCTTTTCGGGCTTTTTCCTTTGCTCAGCACGATGTCGCTGACGGGAAGGACCAAGCCGCTCAAGATATTCGGCCCCAACAATCTGGGCCCTGTCCTGACTTTCTACAAATCGTTCTGGGGAGAGAAGGATCCCTTTGAGACGGAGTTTGTCCCTCTCAAGATGAAAGAACCGGAAAAGATACTGGAATATGCCGGCTTGGAGGTCCTGGCTTTTCCGCTGAAACACGCCATCGATACGTACGGCTTCCTTTTCCGGGAGACTGAGCCCTGCCTTTTCAAGAAAGAGCATTACAAGCCGCGCAGCTACGCGTACTGTTCCGATACCGCTCCTTTCCCCGAACTGTCCCGGTGGGTGAGTGGAGTGGATATACTGTATCACGAAGGTACCTATATGCCGGAGGACCGTCTGAAAGCAGAACACCGCTTCCACAGTACCGTGGAAGATGCTGCGAACTGCGCTCTGCAGGCAGGAGCCGGACAGCTGCTGCTCGGGCATTATTCATCCTCAATCAAGGAAGAGGACATCCATGGCCCTTACGTCGAGGCCGCGAAAGCCATTTTCAGCAACTCCCGCGCCGTGGATGACGGGGACATTTTTGACGTACCTATGGTGCTTGTCTGAGTTTTTTTCGTAACTTAGCATATCCATAACTTTTCTGATATGAAGAGATTTGTTTTGCTGTCCGTCGCCGTGCTGATTGCGGCCCTCGCCGCCTCGGATACTGTCAAAGAACGCGCGGAAATTTATATAGGCAAATATTCCT
Source organism: Bacteroidales bacterium (assembly GCA_024401635.1). GTDB lineage: Bacteria > Bacteroidota > Bacteroidia > Bacteroidales > UBA932 > Cryptobacteroides. The sequence goes on along the minus strand of JAKSKP010000028.1, from coordinate 11,460 downwards.
CCATCGCCGTCGGTGAGATGCACCGCAGCGGAATACCTGCCAGCGTCACGTTGGCACAGGGCCTGTTGGAATCCGGTTACGGGATGAGCCCTCTTGCCGTCGAAGGCAACAACCATTTCGGTATAAAATGTCATTCGGACTGGACCGGTGAGCACATAAATGTCGACGATGACCTGAAGAACGAATGTTTCAGAAAGTATGCCGCAGTCGAGGAGTCGTATCGCGACCATTCGGACTTTCTGCGTTTCAAACAGCGCTACGCCTTCCTGTTCGACTATGAAATAACTGATTACAAGTCCTGGGCCTACGGATTGAAAAAGGCCGGATATGCGACCGATCCGGAATATGCCCCGAAACTCATACGCATAATCGAAACCTATGACCTCGGGCGCTTTGACAGGGATGCCGTTGCCGTATCGGAGTCCGTTGCCTCTCCCGGTCAGCCCGCTTCCACTGCGGCCGGTCAGGGCCGGACTTCTGCCTCAGGCGCGGTTTCCGTGGCGACAACTGCGGAAAAGGCCGGCATTCCCGACCCTCCCTCAAAGCTCGAGCAGCCTGAAAGGTATGTCGGCACGGGAAAGACAGGCACTTTCGTGGTATCCCTCCAGCGCGAGATACTGGCGCTCAACGGTGTTCCGTTCGTATATGCCCGTGAGGGCGAAACCTACCGTTCGATTGCTGCATCTTATGACCTCTTCCCGGGGGAACTTGCCTCTTTCAACGACAGGAAGGACCCTGACACGCGCCTTGTTCCGGGTGAGACCGTATATCTCCAGCGAAAGGCAAAAACGGCTGCCAGAGGTCTTGACAAGCATATATGCAATGAAGGGGAGACCCTTTACGACATAAGCCAGAGATACGCGGTGCGCCTGAAGGAATTGATGAAGATGAACGGCATAAGCCGGCAGACGGAGACTCTCCGCGAGGACCGTACCCTGTATCTGCGCGCAAACAGGAAGTGAAATGAAAACTAAGAATAACAAGTCTCGCCGTTCGGGTGCCGTATTGGCTGCACTGGCTCTTCTGGCCGTTGTGGCAGTCGGAGCCTTCTGGCTGCTGGACAACCGTCTGCCGGCCTTTGAGACGCCGGGTGTCGTGTGCATACGCCCGGAGACCACCGTAGACGAATTCCTGGTTCAGGTTGACACTGTGCTGCACCCTTTCCACCGATCCTCCGTCATCCGTACTCTGGACAGGGAACTGAAGGACTATAAACTTTGCCCCGGCTCCTATCACATTGACCGCAAATGCTCGGCCAGATATTTTGCGCGCTGCGTTACCCGCGGATGGCAGAATCCTGTCAACCTTGTACTGTCGGGCAGCATGCGCACTGTTGAAAGCATTGCCGCGAGGATTGCCTCGCAGATGATGGTGGACAGGGAGCAGATGCTAGCGGCTCTGAACGATGATGCTTTGCTGGCCAAATGCGGCATCGAACGCGGAAAACTGTTCTCGTATATCATCCCGGATACCTATCAGATGTACTGGAGCGCAAAACCGGACGAGATTCTCGCAAGACTGAAGAAGGAGTATGATGCATATTGGAACGAAGACAGGACTGCCGCCGCAGCAGCACAGGGGCTGACCCCCTATCAGGTGAGCATACTTGCGTCCATAATCGCCGAAGAGAGCCATATCGCTGACGAGTATCCCAAGATCGCCAGCGTGTACCTCAACCGCCTGCGCAAGGGCATGAAGCTGCAGGCCTGCCCGACGATATGCTATATTATGAACTACAGCATACGCAGGGTCCTGAACAGGCACCTTACGATAGATTCTCCCTATAATACATATATGTATGCGGGTCTGCCGCCTGGTCCCATATGCGTTCCCGGTAAGGAGCATCTGGAGGCGGTGCTCCATCCCGATCCGGTCAGATACCTGTATTTTTGCGCAGACCATACGTTCAACGGACGCAACGTGTTCTCCACTACTTTGGCCGAACACGAGTCCAAGGCGGCTCTGTACAGACAGGCATTGACTGAATATCTCAAAAGGAAGAACTCAGATGCTGAACTGGAAACAGTTATCGTAGAGGAGGACGTCGGGGATGAAGCGTGAGGAACCCGTCAGACAATGGTTCATCGGCCTGTTGAAGGATAAGTGTTCCGTACCTCCGTCCGTCATCAAGGCCGAGACGGGATTCAGGCTGGGAGACAAACTGTACCGTGCCGACATACTGGTGTGGGACAGAAATGCCAGACCTCTGGCCGTGGTGGAATGCAAGGCTCCGTCCGTGCCTCTTACCACTGCAGTGCTGGATCAGGCGGTGCGCTACAATATGGTGCTCGGCGTAAGGTGGATATTCCTTACCAACGGCAATTCAGTGATAGCGCTGCATAAGGTTGACAATAATTTCGTTCCTGCAGAGGAACTTCCGGACTATGAACGAATGCTCTCAGAATAACGTTTTTGCCTCAAAGTATCTGGACAATCCCATTTTCGGGATCGTTTCCGACGTGGCGGTGTCTCTGGGCGTACGCGCCTTCGTCATCGGAGGATATGTAAGGGACTGCTTCCTGGGCAAGAAATCCAAGGACATAGACATAGTTGTCGAAGGCAGCGGCACGGCGTTCGCGCGTGAGGTGGGGCGGCGTGTGCATTCGCGGGTATCCGTGTTCGAGAATTACGGTACGGCGATGCTGCGTTACCATCATACGGAGATAGAATTCGTAGGAGCAAGGAGGGAATCCTACAACCGTGACAGCCGCAATCCCATAGTGGAGGACGGCACGCTCGAGGATGACCAGCTCAGGAGGGATTTTACCATCAATGCCATGGCCTTCTCGCTGCAGAAGGATGATTATGGCACGCTTGTCGATCCTTTCGGTGGCATAAAGGATCTGGACAAAGGCATAATACGCACACCTGCTGACCCTGACAAGACCTTCGACGATGACCCTCTGCGTATGCTCAGGGCCGTACGCTTCGCCACCAAACTCAGTACCTGGGAGAAGTATTTCAACATTACTCCGGAATGTTTTGCCTCGATCAGGCGCAATGCCTCCAGGCTTCAGATTCTCTCCAAGGAGAGGATAGTGGAGGAACTCAACAAGATATTGGTCACCGACCATCCTTCGATGGGCTTCGACCTTATGGACAAGGCCGGAATGCTGCAGTACATACTGCCTGACCTGCTGAAACTCAAGGGTGTGCAGATGCTGGAGGGACGTGCCCACAAGGAAAATTTCACACATACTCTCCAGGTGGTGGACAATCTTGCTGAAATGGAGGTCGAGGCTATCTCTCAGGGGCTTCTCCACGACTACGAACCTTCGGAGAACGGTTTTACGGAAAGCCTGCGCACCGAGCCAAATGTCTGGCTGCGATGGGCTGCCCTTCTGCACGACATCGGCAAACCCGCGTCCAAGAAGTTCGACCCTGTGACCGGCTGGTCGTTCCACGGACACGAGGTGATAGGCGGCAGAATGGTGCCTAAGATATTCACCGGTCTGAAGATGCCGCTGAACGAGAAGATGAAATATGTCCAGAAGTTGGTTTCACTTCATCTGCGTCCGCAGGCACTTGTAACAGAGGAGGTTACTGATTCCGCCGTGCGCCGTCTACTTTTCGAGGCCGGCAATGACATCGAGGATTTGATGCTGCTTTGCAAGGCGGACATCACGTCCAAGAACGAGCATAAGGTCGAGGTCCTCAAATCCAATTTCGACCTTGTGATGGGCAAGATACGCCAGGTGGAGGAGAAGGATGCCATACGCAATTGGAAGAATCCCATAACGGGTGATTACATTATGGAGCTTTACGGTCTGCCTCCGTGCCGCCTGCTCGGAGAGTTGAAGGATGCCATAAAGGAAGCCATAATGGACAGCGAGTGCGACAACACTTTCGAGGCCGCTGACACCCTTCTGAGACGGCTGGCCGCCGAACGTGGCCTTGTCCCGGCGGAAAAACGGTGATGGACGGAATAGGAAAATACATTTCGTACATATCCTCGCAGAGGAGATACTCTGTGCGGACAAGGGAGATATACTCGTACATACTCGAACAGTTCAACTCCTTTTCGGAGGGCGTCATAAGCGCAGTATCGGTCAGGAACTATCAGATACATCTCCTGGATGAGGAAGGTCTGAGCCCCAGGACTGTCAACCTGCATCTGAGCGTTATCAGCAGTTACTGCAAGTTCCTTATCAGGGAGGGGACGCTGCAGTCCAACCCGGCTTCCCTTGTGACACGTCCGCGCCAGTCCAAACGTCTTCCCGCATTCTTCAATTCCACGGCGATGGCTGCCTATATGGCGCAGGACAATGCCCTTGACAGGCGTGATTTCGAGCTGGAACTGGGCACTGAAGCTGAAAGAAAGGACACTTACTGGCTGTGCCTGCGCAGAGCTATAGTATGCACCCTTTTCTGCACCGGGATGCGCAGGGCGGAACTGATATCCCTGAATCTCCGGGATTTCGACTGCGGAAGAGCAGTGATGCACGTTCGCGGAAAAGGGGATAAAATGCGTGAAATTCCGCTCCTGCCCGAACTAATTGAAGAAATTTCATTATATTTACAATCAGTAAGGCGCCTGGTGGATGCTGACGTAAAAGATGTGTCGGACCCTTTGTTCGTGACCTATTCCCGCTCCCGCCTTTATCCCGTCCTCGTGGACAGGGCTGTGAAGGAGGAACTGGGCCGGTCAGGCAAAGACTTTGCGGGAAGAAAGTCGCCTCACGTGCTGAGGCACTCGTTCGCGACAGGACTGATGGAGGAGGGGGCGGACCTCAATTCCATCAAGGAGGTTCTCGGACACGCGAATCTGGCTGCGACACAGGTTTATACGCACAGCAGCATCAAAGCGCTGAAAAATATTTATGAACAGGCCCATCCGAGGGCCACTAACAAAGGAGGTAAACATGGAGATTAGAGTTCAATCCGTCAAATTCGACGCCGACCAGAAACTTTTGGATTTCATTGAGAAGAAATTCTCAAAACTACCCCGATTCTATGAGAATATCGTGACCACTGAGGTTACGCTCAGCCTTCTTAACGATCACGAGAACAAGAACGTGAAGGTGAATGTTCATATCCCGGGCAACTCCGTAGTCGTTGAACGCAGCGCAAAGAGCTTCGAGACAGCCATCAATGACTGCGCTGACATACTCAAGGAACAGCTGACCCGCAAGAAAGAGCAGATGCTGGAACAGTAAATTTCCCCAAGGCGTATGGCAAAGGAGACGGCCGGCACATCTGATTCGGCCAAGCGCATAATAAAGGATGTCAAGGAAGGTATCTTCGCCCCGGTGTATCTGCTGATGGGCGAAGAACCTTATTATGTGGACCTTGTCACGGACGCCATAATAGAGAACGCGCTCACTGACGACGAGCGGGACTTCAACCAGCTTGTCGTCTACGGCGCTGACACGACTCCGGAGGACATAATAGGCAACGCAAGGCGTTATCCTATGTTTGCGGAGCGCAGTCTCCTCGTGGTGAAGGAAGCCCAGTCCCTCAAGAACATTGATGTCCTTTCCGTCTATACTGACGCTCCTCTGGACAGCACGGTCCTGGTGCTTGTTTACAGGGGGAAACCTGACAAGCGCAAAGCCCTTTACAAGAGCATTTCCAAAAACGGTATCGTCCTGGAATCCAATCCCGTAAGGGATTATGAAATGGGAAGGTGGATAAGCGAGTACTATGCAGGGCTGGGTCTGAGGATAGACCCTGAGGCCACGCAGCTTCTGGCTGAATCCGTCGGTACGGACCTTCACAAGGTGGCCGTGGAAACGGACAAACTGCTCAAGAATCTTCCGGAGGGCACCGATACCGTCACTGTCGGGGACATAGAGACCAATGTGGGAATTTCACGCGAGTTCAGCGTGTTCGAACTCAACCGGCAGCTGTCATACAGACAGACCGACAAGGCCCTGCGCACCGCTGCCTATATGGGGGCGTCCGCCAAGTTCGCTATGCCTGCTGCCGTAGCGGCGATCTTCAATCATTTTGACCGCATACTGAAGTACGAGGCCCTGCTGACGCGCAAGCCCAATCCCTCTACCGAAGAGAAGAGCGCGGCTCTGGGTGTAAGCCCCTATTTCTTCAAGGAATATGATGCAGCGGTCAGAAACTATCCCCTCAAGCGCTGTATGTCCATAATCGCTCTGCTCAGGGATTACGATTTCAAGGGAAAGGGCGGGGATTCCGGGGAAGCGACGGCTCCGGAACTCCTTACAGAATTGATAACCAAAATATTACAATAAATATGGCTTTACTGGAAATTCAGAATGTCAGCAAATCCTTCGGAGAGAAGGTGGCGCTGGATGGAATCAATCTCGAGATTCCCGAAGGCGGCATCTTCGGCCTTCTGGGGCCGAACGGTGCCGGCAAGACGACGTTGATCCGCATAATCAACCGTATTCTCATACCCACGGACGGCGATGTGCTGTTCCAGGGTAAACCGATAACCGAGGAGGACGTCCAGAAGATAGGATATCTTCCCGAGGAACGCGGACTCTACCGCAAGATGAAAGTGGGCGACCAGGCGATGTATTTTGCAAGACTCAAGGGTATGAGTTCCGAGCAGGCCCGCGCAGCCCTGAAGGAATGGTTCATAAAGTTCGGCATACAGAGCTGGTGGGACAAGAAGGTGGACGAGCTGTCAAAGGGTATGGCCCAGAAACTCCAGTTCATCACAACTGTGGTGCACAGGCCGAAACTGATGATACTCGACGAGCCGTTCTCCGGTTTCGACCCCGTCAACGCGCAGATTATCAGGGATGAGATACTCAGGCTTAAGGCCGAGGGTGCCACCATCATCCTGTCCACCCACAATATGGAATCGGTGGAGGAACTCTGCGACAATATTGCGCTTATCAACAAGTCCCACGTAGTGGTGACGGGAGGCGTAGAGGAGATACGCCGAATGTACGGGCAGAACGACGTACAGATAGCCTATGAGGATGCCGAAGGCCGTCACGAAGACATTGTTTCCCTCACGGAAGGGAAGAATACCAATGACATACTTTCCGAATATATTGCAAAGGGTGTCAGAATCAGTTCGTTCAAGGAAATCATCCCCAGGATGAACGATATTTTCATCAAACTTGTAAAGGAGGACCAATAATGAATCTGCGTACTATAAGTGTCGTAATATCAAGAGAATACGAGACACGTGTAAAGAAAAAATCATTCCTTGTCACCACTTTTCTGGTGCCAGTGCTCTTCGCTGCGTTCTGTTGCATACCTGCGTTAATGATATTGTTCAACAAGGACGAGGCCAAGGAGATTGCCGTCGTGGACGAGTCAGGCATAGTCATGCCCGTTCTCGAATCCAATTCCGAGGTGACTTATGTGGACTGCAGCGCCATGGAGCTGGATTCCCTCAAGGCCGGGTTCCGGGACTCTTCGTTCTCGGCCATATTGTACATTAGCCCCATAGACGAGAACCAGTCCGTCCAGGCAAGCACTTACAGCACAAAGCCCGTGGGGATAACCCTGCTCAGCGGGGCTGAAAAGTCCATCTCCGAAGCTGTGCAGGATTACCGCATAGAACAGTACAATATCGAAGGTCTCAAGCAGATAATGCAGGACGTGAAGCCTGACATAGACATAAAGAACTACACCATAGGGGAGGACGGCGAGGACAAGATATCCAGCTCCGAGGTCTATATGTTCATAAGCATGTTCCTCGGCATAATCATATTCATGTTCGTGACGATGTTCTCCGCATCCGTGATGCAGAGTGTAGTGGAAGAGAAGCAGAGCAAGGTAGTCGAGGTCCTGCTCAGCAGCGTCGACTCCGTCGACCTGATGTTCGGAAAGATAATTGGCGTTGCCCTTGTGGCCCTTACCCAGTTTGTGCTGTGGATTATTCTGACTATGGTCATAACCAGTGCCGTATTCGGTATAGTCGGCAAGGATAAGCTTATGGGAGCGAATCCTTCCGAACTCGTACAGCAGGTGGCTCCCGAAGGCGTTCCGGCAGATGCCGCCGCTGCTTTGGATGCTACTGCAATGGTTCAGGAACCCACTCAGATTCAGGAGGTGATGCAGACTCTCGGCAACCTCGACGTTTCCGGCCTGCTTCTGGCCTTCTTCGGATTCTTCATTTTAGGTTATCTTCTCTATGCTTCGATGTTTGCGGCCATAGGTTCCGCAGTGGAGAATGCCGAGGACAGCAACCAGCTGCAGATACCTCTGACGATTCCGCTTATGCTGGCGTATATCCTGGCGCTGTATTCCTGGCAGGCGCCTGACAGTGCGCTTGCCATATGGTCATCGATGATTCCTTTCACTTCGCCCATCGTAATGCTTGCGCGAATTCCTTTCGGCGTTCCCGACTGGCAGGTATGGCTGTCTTTCGGCATACTCCTGGCCACCTTCGTCGTATTCGGATGGCTTTCAGCCAAGATATATAGAGTGGGAATCTTAACTTCAGGCAAGAAAGCTACCTGGAAGGATTTATGGAAATGGATAAAACAAAAGTAATAATACTGCTTTTGCTGTCCGCGCTTGTTTCTGGACAGCTATACGGACAGGCATATTCGTGGCGCCGTTATCTGATGGACGGAAGCCGTACGTCGGACACCACGGCCCTGACGGGGACCGCGGCCCGCGAAGCCGCCCTCATTGTTGAATGTCAGAAGAAACTTGCTCCACTCAGGGAGGTCCTCGGCAACTGTCCGGCCCCTATGCCCAAGCACCATCCCCAGAGCCCGCTCAGCAACTGGCTTGCCGATCTGATGCTCGAGGAGAGTGCGGCGCTGGCGGGGGGCGTCCCCTGTGAGGTGTCGCTGACCAACTTCGGAGGCATAAGGCTGGATATGCCTGTCGGCAAGGTACTGCTCGATGACATACGCGGCATGTTTCCGTTCGCCAACTATGTCGTGATAGCCGAAATCCCCGGAGACAAACTGTGGGAACTGTTCGATAATATGGCTAGAACCAGCTTCCAGGTACTTGGGGGCGTGAAGATAGATGCCGGCAGGGAAGGTGTTCGCAGCGTGGAGATAGCCGGACAGCCTTTGGACAGGGCGCGTACGTACCGTGTGATAACCAATTCCTTCCTGCTTGACGGAGGCGACGGTATTTTCATCAGGGATATTGCCACCAGCTGCGTTGTGCTGGAGCAGGATTTTTACAATCTGATTGTAGGACACCTGCGCCGTCATCGTGATGAGGGACATCCTACGATAGTCGGTGCATCGGATGACCGCATCAGGATGGATTATTCCGCCCCGAAGAAAAAGGGTGAGTCCCCGCACAGGAAGCTGCCTCTCGTTCAGACTCCCGAGCCTGCCAGGGATTATACTCTGACGATACTTCATACCAACGACCTTCATTCGCATATAGAACCCATCAGGGGAGGCCGTTTTGACGGTCTCGGCGGAGTGGTCGAACGTGCTGCTCTGATTGACAGCATACGTCGTGCAGAGGGAGCCCGCAACGTACTTCTGCTCGATGCGGGTGACTACAATCAGGGAACGTCCTATTTCAGTACCCTCAGAGGCAAGGCGGAAATAGAGGCGATGAACATTATGGGATATGATGCCGCAGCTGTCGGCAATCACGAATGGGACAACGGCCAGGACGAATTCTTCAAACGCTTGCGCAAGGCAAAGTATGAAACGCTGCTGTGCAACTACAAGGTGGAGAACAAGGATTTCTACAAGGTGATAAAACCCTATACCATAGTTCGCCGCGGAGGCAGGAAGATAGGCATCATAGGTGTGCTCACCAACATATCCGGTACTGTTGCCAAGGAGAACAGGGACGGACTTACCTATATCCGTCCGGACGGCCCGGTGAACGAGATCGCCGGGATGCTCAAGCAGAAGAAGCATTGCGACCTTGTCATATTGCTGTCCCATCTGGGGTATGCTGAAACTGAAGACAATGTCGGTGACGTGGAGCTTGCTCCCTATCTGAGGAATGTGGACATAATTATAGGAGGACACAGCCACACCGACCTGCGCAAACCTTCGTATGTGAACGATGCGGACGGCAAGCCCGTGATGATAGTGACCGATATGTGCTGGGGAGTGTATGTGGGCGAAATCAAATTGTAATATTTTAAGTATCTTTGTGAGTTAATTCATATAAAATGGAAGCAAACGTTAATCCTTCAGAGGAAAAGAAACTCAATTTCATAGAGGAAATCATCGAAAAAGATCTGTCTGACGGCAAGTTCAAGTCAATACTTACCCGTTTCCCGCCTGAGCCCAACGGATATCTCCATATCGGCCACGCGAAGAGCATATGCCTGAATTTCGGCCTTGCTCAGAAATACGGCGGCAAGACGAACCTCCGCTTCGATGATACCAATCCCGTGAAGGAGGATACCGAGTACGTGGATTCCATCAAGGATGACATACGCTGGCTTGGTTTCCAGTGGGCTTCCGAAAGATATGCTTCCGATTATTTCGACCAGCTTTACGAGTGGGCCGAGAAGATGATACAGGAAGGTCTGGCCTATGTGGACGACCAGACGCAGGAGGAAATCAGCGCAGGCCGCGGCACGGTGCAGACTCCCGGCAAGGAGAGCCCCTGGCGCAACCGCAGCGTAGAGGAGAATCTGAGGATTTTCCGGGAAATGCGCGACGGCAAGTACGCGGACGGCGAGAAGGTGCTCCGTGCAAAGATAGATATGGCGCATCCCAATATGATGTTCCGCGACCCCATCATGTACCGCATCAAACACGCCAGCCACCATCGTACGGGTGACAAGTGGTGCATATATCCCATGTACGACTACACTCACGGCCAGTGTGACAGCATAGAGAACATCACTCATTCCATTTGTACGCTGGAGTTCGACGTGCATCGTCCCCTGTATGACTGGTTCATCCAGACTCTGGGCATATTCCCCTCACATCAGTACGAATTCGCCCGTCTGAACCTCACATATACCGTGATGAGCAAGCGCAAGCTTCTGGAACTGGTGCAGAAGGGACTTGTGAGCGGGTGGGACGACCCCCGCATGCCTACCATCTGCGGTATACGCCGCAGAGGCTATACTCCGGAGAGCATCAAGATGTTTGCAGAGAAGATAGGCGTGGCAAAGCGTGAGCAGCTCATCGACCTGCAGCTTCTCGAGTGGTGCGTGCGTCAGGACCTGAACGAGCGCAGCAACCGCTATATGGTGGTTTCGGATCCTCTGAAACTTACCATAACGAACTGGGAACCCGGCAAGGTGGAGTGGTTTGACGCTCCACTCAATCCTGCTGCTCCCGAAGGACCTTCACGCAAGGTCCCGTTCACCGGTGAGCTGTATATAGACAGGGCAGACTTCATGGAGGATGCACCAGCCAAGTACTTCCGTCTCAAACCAGGCGGAGAAGTGCGGCTGAAATACACCTACATTGCAAAATGCAACGAGGTCGTCAAGGACGCCGAAGGCAATGTCATCGAACTCAAGTGCACCATAGACCCCGCCACAAAACCCGGAGCGGGCGAGTGGAGAAGCGGCAACGGCACAACACACTCGGTCCGTGCGGCTCACCCGCAGGCAATCCA
>JAKSKP010000027.1 GCA_024401635.1 Bacteroidales bacterium | reverse complement strand
ATAATGGATTTCGGCTGTATTTCCACAACCTTTACTTCCGGAATTTCAAATTGTTTCTTCTCCATAGTATGGATTATTTTGTTTATTCGTGCATTGTCCACGATTACGGGTCCCGTCAGCCACGTCTAATACAATTGAATGCAGACAGGGGCCGGAACCTCAATTGATTTGCCGGTGTAGGTTAGAGCACCAGATCCGGGCTCAATCGAATAGATCTCAATGCGGTTGTCGTCGCGACAGGCGCAAAGAAGCAGGCGGCCATCGGGAGTGATGGCAAAATTGCGTGGATGGCGGCCTGTCCGGACGTATCCCGAGTGAACGAGAAGTCCGCTGTCCGGATTGCGGCGGAAAATGGCGATGCCGTCCTCCTTGAGTCTGTGGCTGGTATAAACATAGCGGCCATCGGGACTGACGTGTATGTCAGCGCTTCCATGCCCGTCACCTTCATAGGCTATTTCGGTGCTCAGGTGCTTCAAAATGCCGTTGGAATATTCAAAGGCAGTCACACAGTCACCAAGTTCGCTGATGAGATAAGCAAAACGTCCGTCCCGGGAGAAAGTCAGATGACGTGGTCCGGGATGCATTTCCCTGTCGAAAGAAAATGCAGTGCAGAAGTCGTAAGGCACTCCACGACCGTCCGCGGGCAGAGTCGCGCGATAAATGTTGTCCGCACCGAGGTCCGTGATGAAAACATACGCCGAATCCGGAGAGACAACGCTGCAGTGAATATGTGAAGCAGGTTCCTGACCGGGAACGAACTGACAGGCCAAAGTGTCGATACCACCGTCACCGGTCAATGGGAAAACGGACACTACACCGCCTGAATAGTCGGAAGTTATGATGTTTCCTCCAACTGCGGCAATGTTGCATGGATCTGCTCCGGTGCCACCCCGGAAGTCAATCAAATCTATCCTGTCTTCAGTCAGTGCAAACGACTGAACTCCCTGTCTTCCGTCAGAGTACTCGCTCACGGCATAGGCGAAGTTCCGGTCAGGGGAGGGTATGATGAATGACGGATTTCCAGCCGCTGCCGTATCCAGCAGTTTCCATTCAAGATTCTCCGTATCGAAGTCATAAAGATATACTCCCTTGCTGTCGTTTCCATCGGTATAAGTCCCGACAAGCATTTTAACTGCTGTATCTGTCGGCTTTGCGCATCCTGCAGCCAATGTGCACAGAACCGAAACAGCCATGAATGTCTTATATGTTTTTTTCATTGTCACTGAATTCAATTGTGTTCCAAAGATACTCATTTTTTGTTACACTATAACACAAAAATGGCTCTGAGATATCTCAGAGCCATTTTTCCGCGGAAAGTGAGGGATTCGAACCCCCGGAGGCTTTCACCTCAACAGTTTTCAAGACTGCCGCCTTAAACCACTCGGCCAACTTTCCAAGTTCCCGCTTGGGGATTGCAAAGGTAGATAATAATTTGATAATTACAAAAAAATAAATGCTATCTTTGCCGCATATGAAGAAATACGCTTTACTCCTTTGTTTTATTTCCTTGATTATGGGATGCAAGAACACCAAACAAACTGAAAATGCGGTGATTGACACCGTTATGGACAACATTCTTACACGTACGAGTGTGAGGGCTTATACCGACCGGGCCGTTCCCGATGAGATGATCGAGACCATGCTGAGGGCGGGAATGGCCGCACCTTCGGCCATGAACCGCCAGCCCTGGGAATTCGTGGTGGTCAAGGATCGTGAGGTCCTGGACAGCCTTGCAGGCAGGCTCAAGTATGCCAAGATGCTGGTGCAGGCGCCTCTTGCCATAGTTGTGTGTGCACAGAAGACCTTCACGTTGAACAGTACCGGAGAGACTGTCGTAAACAATTTCTGGGTGGATGACGCTTCTGCGGCTACGGAGAACATACTTCTGGCTGCTCACGCCCTCGGGCTCGGCGCCGTATGGACGGCAGCATCCGATGCGGAGCGTGCGGGAGCCGTACGCGAGGTGCTCGGAATCCCCTCGGAGATTGCACCGCTTTGTGTGATACCCATCGGCTTCCCCGGCGAGAATCCGGAGCCCAAGGACAAGTGGAAACCGGAGAAGATTCACCACGACAGGTGGTAGTATCGTAGCCTGGCTTCTTTTTCGTGTGGAAAGCGGTGGATCAGCCCTGTGCCGGTCTGGGGATGCGCAGGGTCACGGCCTTGTCCAGCAGGTCTATGCTGAAATGCCTTGCCGCAACCGTTTCTCCGTCCACAAGGAGGTAGATGAGGTTCCTTGATGATGCCTCCACGTGACGGGCCTTGCGGAACTTGAACACCAGACGTGCGAACCTGCTGTTTACGTATTCTCCTGTCTTGAATTTGTTGAAAAGGATAAGGAAAACGATAAGGGGGCAGAACCGTGCGACGATGACGTCGAAATAACCGTCATCTATCTTTGCATTCGGGGCGCATTTGTAGAACTCGCCGTAGTATTGGGAGTTGGCTATGGCGCACATCATAGTCAGACCCCTCGACATCCTTTCTCCGTCCACTATTATGCGGAAATTGTTGACCCTGTTGAACAGCAGGGCCCTGAGCGTGCCCCTGAAATAAGGTTTGCTCTTGCCCTCTTTGATATACATGTCGCCGTAATATCCGCACATCGAGTCGAAACCGAAGTTGGCCACGTTTATGGAATATTCGTTGTTACACTTGATTATGTCGGACTTCATCGTCTCGCCTTCCACCAGGTCCTTGACGCTGCGGAAGTTCCTGCCGGGGAAATAGCAGGAGAAGGAGGACGTCGCTCCGTATGCAAGCATTGCCACGCTCTTGTTCTCTGTCCCCACTATGCCGGCAGCCACCTCGCTGAGGGTACCGTTGCCGCCACAGGCCACAAAGCACACTTCGTCACCGGGGTGGAAGTCGCAGTATATCCTTACGAACCTGGTTGCATCACCGTCCCCCTGGGTGTGATAAACTTCATAGTCTATTTCGGATTCTGCCAGCTGCGGCAGTAGGTCATCGTCGATGAAACGTTTGTCTTCCCGTCCGTTTATTATAAAAATCCAATGCATCTGTTTGCGTATATCCAATGCAAATATACGCAAAAATGCTTATCTTCGTAGGAGAAAATGAATTCTGTCCACAACACTCACGAATATGAAACACCGTAACGCAAAGCTTCTTTCAACCCTTGTCGCTCTGATTTCAATGGTATCCTGTGCCAGACCATGCTGTGCCGTATGGACCGAGGGCGACACCGATGATGAGACCGGAAGGACTCTCTACACTATGGAAATCCAGAATCCTCCCGCAGGGACGGACTGGGCAGTGCTGTTCAACCAGTTCATCGAGCCCATCGACATACAGGAAGGTTCGCAGGGAACGATAGAGTTTGTCAGAGGAACCCTGTATGTGCTCCGCCCTGTTGAAGACACCGGCGGAAAGACGCTTACGGTGAGATATTTATCACGGCCGCTCCTTTCGCAGGGACGCGCTCCCGAGGCGTTCTATCTTCAGATTGGGGCGGACAAGCCGGTGGAAATACCATTCAGCCATAATTTCCAGCCGGTTGAAGACGTTACATCCTTCGAATATACGCCCGTGGAGATCGGAATTACCGATATGATACCCCAGCTCAAGAGCGTAACCTGCCTCGAGGGCAGCACCACCCTGAATCCCCAGGCTGCGGTGGAGTATGTGGAAGGACACACTCCCGGCTGGTACCGCATCACCATCGCGCAGGACACCAGAATAGAGGCCGCTGACGGCGATGGAGCATATTATGCGGCCAATACCATAGGCAAGCTGATCGAGAACGCCGGCGGAGTGCAGATGCCCGCCATGGTGATAGAGGACTGGCCCGACCTGCTTCACAGGGGAGTGATGCTGGACGTCAGCCGCAACTTTACCGGGAAGGAAGGCGTGCTCAGGCTCATTGACCTTCTGGCACGCTACAAGGCCAACATACTTCATCTCCATCTTGCAGATGACGAAGGCTGGAGGCTGGAGATAGACGGCCTGCCCGAGCTCACATCCTACGGTGCCTTCAGGGCCGTTCCCACACTCAATCCCGACGGCAGTCTTTCGGAGACGGAGGGCCTTCAGATAGCATACAGCGCGACGTCCGGCAGGGACGATGCAGACGCTCCCGGCAACGGCTATTACTCCAGGGCGGATTTCATCGAGATTCTGAAATATGCGAAGGAACGCCACATATACGTAATTCCCGAATTCGACACCCCCGGCCACTCCCGCGCAGCAATCAAGTCAATGGAAAAACGTGCGGAACTGACAGGAGATGCATCATATATCCTATCCGACCCTCAGGACACTTCGGTCTATCATTCAGCCCAGGACTACTACGACAACGCCCTCAACGTGGCTCTGCCTTCCGCATACAAGTTCGTCGGGACCGTTTTCGACTCCGTGATATCCACCTATAAGGAGGCCGGTGCAACTCTCCTTGCCATCCACGTGGGTGGCGACGAGGTTCCGGACGGGGCCTGGGAAGGCTCTCCCGTATGCCGTGCCCTTATGGAAGAGAACGGATGGACTGATGTCAGGGAACTAAAGGACTATTATGTGAACAGGGTTGCCCGTATCGCCGGAGAAAAGGGTGTGAAGATAGCAGGATGGCAGGAACTCTGCCAGGACCTCAAGGATGATACCTTCGAGCTCCTGAAGAAGAATCTCTACGCCAGCGGCTTCTGGAAGCTCAGCCGCAATCGCGACGCCCTCGGGTACAAGCTCGCCAATGATGGCGTGAATGTAATAATAGGCTGCGCGCCTAATGCGTATCTGGATTTTTCCTACAATTACTCGAAGAAGGAAAGGGGCCTGTGCTGGGGCGGACACGTGGATGAAAGACGTTCGTTCTCCCTTCAGCCCTATGATCTGTACCGCTCCGTAAGGTGGGACGACTACGGCAAGATGCTGGACATCAGTGACTCCGGAGAGGACAAACTGCAGCTTACACCTGAAGGCAAGTCCAGAATAACAGGCGTGCAGGGACAGCTTTGGGCTGAAACCATACGCAATTTCGACCACGTTACCTACTACATCTTCCCCAAGGCCCTCGGCCTGCTGGAAAGAGGCTGGAATTCAGAACCTTCGTGGGCCGGTACCAGAACGTCAGACGACCCTGCCTTCGTGGAAGCTTTCGACAAGTTCTACAGTATAATCACGAACTGCGAGATGCCGTACTATGAAAAGGAGGGCATCTGCTACCACAAGAATTAGAACTATTTCAGAACAGGTTCTTAGGGCTGCGGCCTACTTCTTCAATATGACTCTGTAGAGATTGCAGCCGATGAAATTGCCGGCTACGATGCTGATGTACAGCAGCAGGACGGGGAACAGGTTGTCGAGCAGGAAGCCTGCCGGTGCTGCCAGATAATAGAAAGCGTCGGCAATGCAGTGCGGAAAACCGCACACGATGAACATCGGTACACCGAACAGCAGAGGAATCCACTGCCCTTTCCTTGCAAAAGTCACCACCGTTGTCATTATGAATCCGCAGCCTATGGCCAGCAGGCCGCATTTCCACCAGCCTGTGGCCAGGCGGCCGTCAAGCAGTTTCATTGCAGTCTCGTCAAGGTGCATAGGCGATACGTCGACCAGAAACGACACGAGAAGGCATCCTGTGATATTGCCGGCCAATATGACGGCCAGTTGCAGTCCTTCGCCTTTCTTGAAGAAGCCGGCGGTCCCGGTGAAAAGTTTCAGCTGATAGTTCACTACGGCGAGCAGTCCGAAGGAGAACAGTATGGCGCCCATAGTCCCTCCGAGCGCCAGATAGCCGAAACCGGCTATTCCTATGCAGATGCCGGCGAGTATCGCCGAACGGAAAGTCTCGAATTTCATAACTTCTCAATATGTTTGGTGGGAGATGGACATATATTCGTCGAAAAGCTTCAGACAGTCCTCGCGGCAGAATTCCTCGAGATAGTCCCCCAATTTCTCCCGGCCGCCGAATATCCCGTCGAATTTGTCGTCGCGGAACCCTATGCGGCCGTTGTCCTCTATGGAACAGCCATAGTATACCTTGCCGATATTGGCCCACATACAGGCACACAGACACATATGGCAGGGCTCGCCTGTGGTGTATAATTCACAGCCGGAAAGGTCGAACGTGCCGAGCGCCTTCCCGGCGTCGCGTATCGCCGATATTTCGCCGTGGCAGGTAGGATCATTGTTGGCCAGCACCCTGTTGTGCCCCTGCCCGACCACTCTGCCGTCCTTTACTATAACGGTTCCGAACGGGCCTCCGTGCCCCTTCCTTATGCCCTCCCTGGCTTGGGAGATGGCCATCTGCATATATTTTTCGTCTTTCATTTCCTGTCAAATAACAGTTTTGTCTGCATACTGATTCTCTCTATCTCCATCCTGCGTGTGGACATATGCCTGTTTACCCAGTCCGGCGTACGCTTCAAGGGGTTGGGAAGGCAGAGAACCAGTGCAGCGGATTCTCCATAAGACAGCTTGGCGGCGTTTTTCCCGTAGTATTTCTTTGACGCGGCTTCGGCTCCGTATATGCCGGGCCCCAGTTCCGCCACGTTAAGATAAACTTCCAGTATGCGTTTCTTGCCCCATATCTTTTCTATGAGGAAAGTGTAATAGGCCTCCACTGCCTTCCTCAGCAGTGTTCTGCTGCCGCTGGTGAAGCAGTTCTTGGCCGTCTGCTGCGACAGTGTGCTGCATCCCCTTATCTTTTTCCCCAGTTTTTCGTGCTTTTCCTTCATGGTTTTCAACTCCACGAAGTCGAAGCCTTTGTGTTCGAAGAAACGGGCGTCCTCAGACGCAACCACCGACCTTTGCAGGGCCGGTGATATTTCGTCCAGTGCTGTCCATCTGTTGGTCCGGACGCAGGAAAGCGTGGCTGTGCCGTCAAGGCTTCTTTCCAGCATAAGGGGAGTGAACTTTACCGGTGCCCATTTGAACAGGAGCACGAGAAGGACGCTCACCGCTATATATCCCACCGGAATATACAGGAACAGTATCTTCAGAAGGCGTTTCAATGTCAGTCTATTCCTTCAATGGTCTCGATGGTGCCGTCGGCGTTGAAGTTGAGCTCGCATACTTTGAGGCTACGGAGCCAGGATTTGCCGCCGGAAGGCACGCTGTCGTGATGGAACAGATACCATTTGCCTTTCCATTCGATGATGGCGTGGTGCGTGGTCCATCCTACTACGGGGGTGAGTATCACGCCTTTGTAGGTGAACGGGCCACAGGGGTTGTCTCCTATGGCATAGCACAGAAGGTGGCTGTCGCCGGTCGAATAGGTGAAATAGTATTTGCCGTCTTACTTGAAAGTCCAGCTGGCCGCGAAGAAGCGGTGGGGGTCATCGGCCTTCAGCTGTTTGCCGTTCTCGTCCACGACGTAAACCGGTTTCGAGGGACCGTCCCACTGAAGCATTGTCTTCTTGTCCAGACGCACCACGCGTGCGGGAAGTGAATCGGCATCACCTTCGGGCAGGTAGGGTGTTTCCAGATGGATGTCCTCCTTGTACCTCTGCAGCTGGCCGCCCCAGAGCCCGCCGAAATATACGTAATATTCGCCGTCCTCATCCTTGCGTACGCACATATCTATGCTGTAGCTGCCGCGTACGGGATCGGGCTGGGGAATGAACGGGCCTTCGGGTCTGTCGGCTACTGCTACGCCCCAGTGGAACACGTCGCTGCGGTCCTTCATAGGGAAATACATATAGTATTTGCCGTCCTTCTCGGCCACGTCGCAGTCCCAGAGCTGGCGTCCGTGCCAGGGGATGTTCTCGAGCTTGAGGACACAGCCGTGGTCAACCACCTTTCCTGTCATGGGGTCGCCCTCGATTGACAGTACGTGATAGTCCTTCATCACGTACTGGTCGCCGTTGTCATTCTCCACGTTCTCGCATTCCCAATCGTGGGAAGGATATATGTAAATCTTGCCGTTGAACACGTGTACGGACGGGTCCGCCATATAATCGGCGGGGAACAGATACCTTTTCTCAACTTTCTTCGCCATGGTATTCTTACTTTGCATTGTTTATCATATCCTGAACGAAAGGCTTCAGGTTGTACTCCCTGTCCACGAAGGTGGGGCAATCGATACGGCCGGGGAAGGGGAATCCGTTCTTCCAGCTGTCGCCGTCAGTCACGTTCCAGACGTTCACGCGGCGGATCACGTCATTGTTCCTGCGGAGCATTGTCATAAGGTCTGCAAAACGGGCGTTCCAGGCATCCTGGATATCCTGCGGGATGTCTCCCCTGTAGGGATCCACCGTCTTGAGGAGAGCCTCGCGGGTTTCGGGATTACGCATGGCTTCCCAGATATTCTTTTCTCCGAGAAGAGCCTGAAGGTCGGCGCTCTGAGACACTGTGGGCAGAATGCTCATATCCAGCTCGGTGATGCAGACGTCGAGCCCAGTCTCTTCCTTCACGCGGCGTATGTGGCTCTCATAGAGGTCGAAATCGGGGTAGTCCATCCCGATATGGCCCTGGAAGCCGAGAGCGTCGATGCGCAGTCCGCGTGCCTGAAGGTCCTTGGCCATCTTTATGACGGTCTCGAGTTTGGCGGGCTCGTGCATCGAGTAGTCATTGTAGTAGAGTTCGCAGTCGGGATCGGCTTCGTGAGCGCACTGGAATGCCCAGGGAATGAATTCTTCACCGAGAATCCGGTAGAAGAGGCTGGGACGGTAACTGCCGTCTTCCAGTATGGCCTCATTGACGACATCCCAACCCTTGATACGGCCTTTGTAGCGTGTAACCATAGTGGTTATATGCTGTTTCATACGGTCCTTCAGAGTCTCGGCATCCAGGAGGTTGCCCTCGGCGTCGAAGCAGAAGTCGGGTGTGAGCTGGCTGTGCCAGATGAGGCAGTGACCGAAGCAGATCATTCCGTTGGCCTCGGCGAAGTCCACGTACTTGTCGGCCAGGTCGAAGTTGTACTCACCCCATTTGGGCATGACGCTCGCCGGTTTCATGCAGTTCTCAGGCTCACAGCAGTTGAAATGTTTTACGAATACGGAGTCACCTTTGATGTCCGTACCGAGAATCTGCCTTTCATTGAGGGCGCATCCGATGAGAAAATCGTCTGCGAGAACGTCCTTGAGGACTTTTTCCTTGGGTGCACAGGCGGCTACTGTAGCGAGGCCCAGTGCGAGAATATAAAACTTACGCATTTCTTTCTTCTATTGCTTTGTTGATTTCATCCATTTTCTCATCGCTCAGCTCGTACTTGCTTATTATGTATATGGCAAGCAGCAGCAACGCCGCGGGTATGACGCATACGAGCCAGAGTATGCCCTGTTCGGCAAGCAGGCTCTGTTTGGGCAGGGCGGCGTCAAAGCCCACTATTGCCAGTACAAGACCCGGAACGACTCCTCCGAGAGCCATACCGGCCTTGAAGAATATGCCGGTGAGCGCGTTTACTATGCCGGCGATGCGGCGTCCTGTGGTATATTCACCGTAAGCGACGACTTCGGGGATAAGGGCCCACATATATCCGGTGGCCACGATTATGCCCGTGCTCTTGACGAACTGGGCCACGCAGAGCAGCCAGAAGTGCTGCTTGATTGCAGGTATGCTGACGAATATGTACATCATAAGCATACCGACTATGGCTGTGCCGAGGAAGAGGTTGAACATACCTTTCTTGCCTAAGCGCTTCTTGATGGCGGGCACCATAGGCATGAATATGAAGGCGGGGATGGTCCCGAGCCACATGAATACCGTGGTCATGAACGGGGTGGCACCCACATTATAGGTCATGAAATAGGAATCGGCGGCGTTGCCGACGCTCATCATCGCGAATGCGGTGATGAAGAAGAAGGCAACGATGCGCAGGGGCTTGTTCCTGCCGAATTCCATCCAAAGGTCGCTGACCTTGACTTTCGATGCTTCCTTCTGGTCCATTACCACCCTTTCCTTGCACTGGCTGAAGCAGAAGAAGAGCAGAATCAGGCCGGCCACGGCGAAGATGGACATTGTGGTGAACCAGGCGGGTGCGGCGTCAACTGTGTTTATCACGGCCTCCATCCTGCCGGTGTCGGCATTCAGGGCCTTGGGGGCGAAGATGGCGATGACCAGGGGAAGGGATTTCACAGCGAGGGCTCCGAGATTGGCCATGAACATACGCGTGCTGGTGAGCACCGTTATTTCATTGGTATCGCGTGTGAGCGAAGAGTTCAGCGCTCCATAGGGAACGTTGACCAGGGTGTAGCACATACTCATTCCCACATAGGTGAGATAGGCGTAGACTACGGATCCGCTGAATCCGTTCCAGAAGCAGAGTATCGACAGACCCACGAGGGGTATGCCTCCGAGAATCAGCCAGGAACGGTATTTGCCCCACTTGGGCGTGCCTTTGTCCACAAAGGTGCCGACGACCGGATCCCACAGAACGTCGACAAGACGTACCACCAGGAACATCGTTGCCGCGGTGGCGGGTTTCAGTCCGAAGATGTTTGTATAGAAGAACAGCAGCCATATGCTGATGGTCTGGTAGATGAGGTTCTGGGCCATGTCACCGGCACCGAAGCCGATGCGCTGGAGCCAGCTCAGTTTGTAGAAGCCTTTAGCTTCAGTGGTTGTTGTAGCCATATTCTATATTTGTTCCAGTTCTTTCTTCCAAGCCGAATATGCCTGCTCGAGGGGTTCCTTCCAGGATGTGGCCGGAACTACGGTCTCGAGTGTGGCGAGGGTTGCGAAGGCCTCCTTCTCGTCAGAATAGAATCCTGCTCCCAGCGCGGCTCCGCGTGCCGCTCCGAGCGATCCGTCTGTGTTGAGAAGCTCTATGTTCGCGTCGCAGAGTGTGGCGAGCGTGCTTCTGAACAGGGGACTGAGGAAGAGGTTTGCCTTGCCTGCGCGGATGAGTTTGGGATCCAGTCCCAGGTTGCGCATGATGTCTATTCCGTAGCGGAATGAGAAAGCAATACCTTCCTGAGTGGCCCTGAGGATGTGCTCAGTGGAGTGTCTTACAAGGTCGAGACCTGAGAAACGTGCGCCGACGTTCCTGTTCTCGAGCACCCTTTCGGCACCGTTGCCGAAGGGCATTACCCTCAGCCCGTCAGAGCCTGCGGGGGCCTTGGCCGCTACGTCATTCATGGTGGCGTAGTCAAGGTCGGGGGTGATTTTGTGATGTACCCAGGAGTTCAGTATGCCAGTGCCGTTGATGCACAGGAGCACGCCGAACCTGTGGGCGCTGTTGGTGTCGTTGACGTGCAGGAAGGTGTTCACGCGTGATGCGCTGTCGGCCTTCGGTACGTCCGTGACTCCGTAGACGACACCGCTTGTGCCGCCTGTGGCCGCAATCTCGCCGGGGTTGAGGACTCCGAGCGAGAAGGCGTTGTTGGGCTGGTCGCCGGCGCGATAGCTTACCGGGGTGCCCTTCGGTATGCCGAGCAATGATTCGATTTCCGCGCTTGTGCGGCACTGGATGCCTATCGCGGGCACGATATCGGGGAACTTCTCTTTTTCAATGCCGTAGTAATCGGCCACGAAATCCGCCCTTTCATTCTCCTTGAAATCCCAGAATATGCCTTCGCTGAGGCCTGTCCTGGTGGTCGCCACCTCGTCGCTGAGCTTGTAGGCCACATAGTCGCCGGGCAGCATGAATTTGTATATCTTCGAGTATAGATCAGGCTCATTCCTCTTCACCCACGCCAGCTTTGACGCCGTGAAATTGCCGGGCGAATTGAGCAGATGCTCCATACACTTCCCATAACCTATGTTCTGAAGCGCTTCGGCGCCCAGTTCCACGGCTCTTGAGTCGCACCATATGATGGCGTCGCGGACGGGACGCATGTCCTTGTCCACTGCAACCAGACCGTGCATCTGATAGGTGATGCCCACAGCGACTATCTTGGAGCTGTCGTTGTCCGCGGTTACGGCCTTTATGCCCTTGCAGGCATAGTCCCACCACGATTCGGGGTCCTGTTCAGCCCAGCCTTTGTGAAGCGCCTTGATGGGTGCCTCGCTGCCGGGATTGGTTGAAGAAGCTATGCATTTGCCGCTGCGTATGTCCAGCAATGACACTTTGACAGAAGAACTGCCTATATCTATACCCAAAGAATACATAATGCGAAGATTAGATGTACATGTTCACGATAGCCTCATAGAGCTCCTGCTTGCCGGAGATTGCCTTGGGCTCGCCGTTGGTGCGGGCGAAGTCGGCAACCTGCTCGAGAGTGAGCTTGCCGTTCTCGAAATCCTTGCCGAGTCCCTTGTCGTAAGAAGCGTAGCGTTTCTTGAGCATTGCGGGAATCTCTGATTTCTCGAGTACGTCGGCGGCAACGAGCAGAGCGCGTGCCATTACATCCATACCTGCCACGTGGGCGATGATGATGTCCTCCAGATCGGTGGAGTTGCGGCGTGTCTTGGCGTCGAAGTTGGTACCTCCTACGAGGCCCTTGCCCTTGATGATGACCATCATGGCCTGGGTGAGTTCATAGAGGTCGATGGGGAACTGGTCGGTATCCCAGCCGTTCTGGTAGTCACCGCGGTTGGCGTCGATTGAACCGAGCATTCCTGCGTCAACGGCGCACTGGAGTTCGTGCTCGAAGGTGTGGCCTGCGAGGGTGGCGTGGTTGACCTCGATGTTTACCTTGAAGTCCTTCTCAAGACCGTTTGCGCGGAGGAAGCCGATGACGGTCTCGGTGTCCACGTCATACTGGTGCTTTGTGGGCTCCATGGGTTTGGGCTCGATGAGGAACGTGCCTTTGAAACCTTTGCTGCGTGCATAGTCGCGGGCCATCTTGAGCATAGTTGCCATATGCTGTTTCTCACGCTTCATGTCGGTGTTGAGGAGAGTCATGTAACCCTCGCGGCCGCCCCAGAATACATAGCACTGTCCGCCGAGGGCGATAGTTGCGTCGATGGCGTTCTTGATCTGGAACATTGCGCGTGCGGCGGCGTTGAAATCAGGGTTGGTGCTGGCGCCGTTCATATAGCGTTTGTGGCCGAATACGTTGGCAGTTCCCCAGAGGAGCTTGATGCCGGTCTCTTTCTGTTTCTTCTTCAGATAAGCCACGATTTCCTTGAGGTTGGCCTCATACTCTTCGGGAGTTGCGGCTTCGTCAACGAGATCCACATCGTGGAAGCAATAGTAGTTGATGCCGAGTTTCTGCATGATCTCGAATCCTGCGTCAACTTTGTTCTTTGCTTTCTCGATGGCAGTCTTGCCTGTATTCCAGGGGAAAGTCTTTGTTCCGCCTCCGAACTGGTCGGCGCCCTCAGCGCAGAGAGTGTGCCACCAGGCCATCGCGAACTTGAACCAATCCTTCATCTTTTTGCCGGCTACAACCTGCTCGGGATTGTAGTAATGGTAAGCCATAGGGTTTTTTGAATCCTTACCCTCATACTGGATTTTGCTGATTTTAGGGAAATACTCCATAATAGTGTTATTGTTAACAGTTGTTGAACTTTCTATCATACAAAGATAAAAAATATATCGGTTAATGCTATGGCACCAGGACTACTTTCGGGCAAAAATCATCTTTTTTAAAGTATTTGAATTAAAAGCGAAAACAGAATGCAAATATTTCAGTATATTCGTGGAAACATTGAAAAAGCCGCTATGAGCAAAAATTATATAGCAGTCGACCTGGGCGCTACAAGCGGTAGGGTGGCGCTTGCCGCCCTTGAAGACGGTGGAGCCCTCAGTATGGAAACCCTTCACAGGTTTCCCACCCCTCTTGTCGAAAGGGACGGCAGATACTACTGGGATATTTTCAAGATACGCGATGAGATTCTGGCCGGGCTCTCCAAGGCTTCCGGCAGAAACATAGAATCCATCGGCATAGATACCTGGGGAGTGGATTTCTGCGTGGTGGAAAAGGACGGAACCCTGCGACTTCCGCGCGCATACAGGGATCCCTACACTTCGGAGTCCCTGCTTGAGGATTTCTTCGGCAGGATGCCACGCGAGGAACTTTACAGGCGCACGGGCATTCAGATAATGAACTTCAACAGCGTTTTCCAGCTGTATGCCCAGCACAGGGAGGGCTCGCTGGATGGCGCCGACAGGATATTGTTCATCCCCGATGCGCTGAGCTATCTGCTGACAGGCAATATGGTGTGCGAGTATTCGATATTGAGCACCAGCGCGCTGATGGATCCGCGCACCAGGAAAATCGACGGAGAGATTCTGAAGATATGCGGTCTGACGGAGGGGATGTTCCCGGAGATAGTCTTCCCCGGAACGGCCGTCGGTACGCTTTCCGATGAAATCGCCTCTTCCACAGGCCTTGGAAAGGTGAAAGTGGTGGCGGTGGCCGGGCACGACACGGGCAGTGCCGTGGCCGCGGTTCCGGCGCTGAACGGCAATTTCGCATATCTTAGCAGCGGTACGTGGTCGCTTATGGGTATCGAGGTCGAGAAACCCGTTATCGATGACGCCATGTTCTCTATGAATTTCACCAATGAAGGCGGTGTCCGCGGCACGACCAGACTGTTGAAGAACATAACCGGAATGTGGCTGCTGGAGCAGTGCCTGGCGCAGTGGAGGAAGGAAGGACGGGACTACGATTATGCGCAGCTGGTTCAGATGGCCCTTTCGGTACCTGCGAGCGCAAAGCTCATCGACCCGGATGATGCCGCTTTCGCCGCTCCTCAGGATATGCCGTCCGCGATAAGGGCGAAAGTCGGGGAGGACCTGTCAGATGCGCAGACGGTACGTCTGATATATGACTCGCTTGCCGCGAAATACGCCGAGGTGTTCGCCAAACTTCGGGGCATAGCGCCTTTCCCCATCGAAGTCCTTCATATAATAGGAGGTGGCTGCCGCAATGAACTGCTGGACCAGATGACCGCTGATGCGTGCGGCGTCAAGGTCGTGGCCGGTCCGGCTGAAGGCACCGCCCTCGGAAATGTTATGGTGCAGGCCTCTCTCAGCCGGAGGGATTTGGCTGCAAGCTTGCCTACAAGGACTTTTTTACCGAATAATCAGTAAAATTCAAGATAATGAAAAACGATGCTTATCAGATTGCCCGCGAACGCTATGCAGCGCTGGGCATCGACACCGAAAAGGTGATCGTGCAACTTCAGAACTTCCATCTCAGCATGCACTGCTGGCAGGCCGACGACGTTGCCGGTTTCGAGTCTGCAGGGGACCTTTCCGGCGGCATTCAGGCAACCGGCAACTATCCCGGCAAAGCCCGCAACGTGGACGAACTCCGCGCTGACATACTCAAGGCGAAAAGCCTCATCCCCGGCAGCCATCGTCTGAACCTTCACGAGATCTACGGAGAGTTCCGTGGAAAGAAGGTTGACCGCAATCAGGTGGGACCGGAGCATTTCGAGGGGTGGATGCAGTGGAGCCGCGAGAACAAGACGCCTCTGGATTTCAACAGCACATCCTTCTCCCATCCGCTTTCCGGCAATCTTTCGCTTTCAAATCCCGACAAGGCTGTACGCGAGTTCTGGATCGAGCATACGAAGCGCTGCCGCGACATCGCCGATGCCATGGGAAAGAACCAGGGGGATCCCTGCATAATGAACGTGTGGGTGCACGACGGATGCAAGGACCTCAGCGTCAACCACTATATGTACCGTGCCCTGCTCAAGGATTCCCTCGATAAGATTTTCGCTGAAAGGAAAAACGATATGAAGGACTGCATCGAAGGCAAGGTGTTCGGCATAGGTCTGGAAAGCTTCACCGTAGGCTCGCACGACTTCTATACCGCATATGCGGCCGCCAACGGCAAGATTCCCACCATCGATACGGGTCACTACCATCCCACCGAAAGCCCCGCCGACAAGGTTAGCGCCCTGCTGCAGTTCGTGCCCGAACTGATGCTTCACGTCAGCCGCCCGGTCCGCTGGGACTCGGATCACGTAACCCTGATGGATGACCCCACTCTGGAACTGTTCGCCGAAATCGTCCGCGCAGGAGCCCTTGACAGAGTCCATTACGGACTTGACTATTTCGACGGTGCCATCAACCGTATCGGGGCTTATGTAATAGGAAGCCGGGCCGCCCAGAAATGTATGCTGCGCGCCTTGCTCGAGCCCACTGACATTATCAGGAAATACGAACTCGAAGGCCGCACGGCCGAAGTCCTCACATACCTTGAGGAGGCGAAAGCCATGCCTTGGGGTGCAGTCTACGATGAATTCTGCCTTCGCAACGACGTTCCGCTCGGCGAGGCATACCTCAAGGAGATTGCAGATTACGAGAAGAAAGTCACAATCAAACGCTAGACGGCCATGTTTGTAGTCATAGGATTGCTTATCATTGCCATCGGCGCCTTCTGCCAGAGCAGCTGCTACGTGCCCATCAACAAGATAAAAGGGTGGAGCTGGGAGAGTTACTGGCTGGTCCAGGGAGTGTTCGCCTGGCTGGTTTTCCCCCTTCTGGGAGCCCTGCTGGCCGTGCCGGAAGGCCATTCTCTGTTTGAGATATACGGCGGATTCCCGAAGGAATCGCTTCTGACCATCCTTTTCGGAATGCTGTGGGGCGTAGGAGGTCTGACCTTCGGCCTCAGCATGCGTTATCTCGGCGTTGCGCTGGGCCAGTCCATCGCTTTGGGTACCTGTTCGGCCCTGGGAGCCATCCTGGGTCCTGTCTTTACGGGTCATGCCGCTGACCTTACATCGGCCGTGATAACAGGCGTGGTCGTTATGCTCGTCGGCATTGCCATCATAGGTGTTGCCGGGGCGATGAAGGCTGCGACCCTCCCCGAGGAAGAGAAGAAGAAGGCCGTCAAGGACTTCAATTTCAGCAAGGGCCTTTTCGTTGCCTTCCTGGCCGGATTCATGAGCGCCTGCTTCGCCATAGGACTGAGTTTCGGCGCCCCTCTTTCCTGGCCTGAGACCAACCCCATATTCGCCACTTTGCCTGCAACATTGCTGGTGACATTCGGCGGATTCCTCACCAATGCCGCCTACTGCCTTTTCCAGAATGCAAGGAACAGGACGTTCCCGGATTACGGAAAGTCTTCCCTCTGGGCCGGCAACCTTGTGTTCTGCGCCCTGGCCGGTCTGTTGTGGTACAGCCAGTTCTTCGGTCTGAGCCTTGGCAAGGGGTTCCTTACCGACTACCCTGTGCTGATTACCTTCAGCTGGTGCATACTTATGGCCCTCAACGTTACTTTCAGCAACGTTTGGGGAATAATCCTGAAAGAGTGGAAAGGGGTGTCCCGCAAGACGGTCATTGTTCTTGTGAGCGGCATCATCGTATTGATTTTCAGTACGTTCCTTCCTCAAATAATATAGTCTGATAAAATGTTGAAATCAATAGAACAGGTTGCATCCGTCGCCGGAATGCTGTGGGAGAAAGGCTGGGCGGAGCGCAATGGCGGCAACATCACCGTCAACGTCACCGATGAGCTGGACGAGGAGTTCAGGAGCCTTGGACCCATTGCAGGGCCTTTTGCCACAGGGGTCAGGCTGTCCCATCTGAAAGGTATGTATTTCTATTGCAAGGGTACAGGCAAACGTATGCGTGACCTTGCCGCAGACCCTATGGCAAACGGGAGCATAATCCGTATATGCGATGATTGCACGTCATACGAAATCATTGCGCAGCAACCGGTGATGCCGACGTCCGAACTCCCTTCGCACCTTACCCTGCATAACTATCTGATAGGTAACGGATATGCCTACAAGGCCTCTCTGCATACCCATCCCATAGAACTGGTGGCAATGTCCCACTGCGACAAGTATCTTGACAGTACTTACCTTACACGTCTGCTGTGGTCCATGATTCCGGAGACGCTGGCTTTCGCTCCGCTTGGCATTGGAGTGGTTCCCTATGCCCTTCCCGGCAGCGTTTCTCTGGCCGAGGCTACGCTCAGGCAGATTGAAGCCCACGATGTAGTGCTTTGGGAGAAACACGGCACGGTGGCGGTAGGTACCGACATAATGGACGCTTTCGATCAGACAGATGTCCTGAACAAGGCGGCGATGATTTATATGACGTCCCGCAATATGGGTTTCGAACCTGACGGGATGACTCCGGAAGCTGTCAGGGAAGTGCGCGAGGTGTTCAATCTCCCGGACAGGCGGAGGTGAACCGGCATTTTCCGGCTCAGTAGATTCTGACTTTCTCCGTCAGGAATTCCCCGATTCTGTCCAGCCAGTTGTAGCTGGCAGTTCCCGGGCTCGCCTCCCTCTGGAAACAGTGCTGTCTTGTGACCAGGGTATGCAGTTCGCTCTGTATCCCCATCGCCCTCATCTTTTCCCAAACCTTCACGGAGCCCATAGGTGAATAGCCGTCCGAGTCTCCGTGCAGAAACAGCATTGGCGCCGTGTCAAGGTCAAAGCTGAATTCCGGCACGAGAATGTCGGAGTCAAAATTCCCTCCCTCAGTATTCGTGCCGTCCGAGCCGTCAGTAAGGGCGTATGCCGGATATATTCCTATGCCCCATTGCACGTTGCAGGGAAGCTTGTCGATGTCATCGTTCGGGAGATATGACTGATGCCTGGATGAGGTGACGCCCATAAGGGTGAGATGACCTCCGGCAGAACTGCCCATAATGCCTATGCTGCCGGGATCCAGTCCGTATCCTGCAGCCTGGCTGCGTACGAGTCTGATGCAACGCTGGAGGTCCTGCCAGGCGCTTATATGCTTCGGGAGTCCTTCGGGACGCGGAGTCCTGTATTTCATAGTGACCACTGTCACTCCCATATCATTGAGGTAACGGCGCACCGGAGCCACCTCAAACCCGTCCGGGTCGTTGCCTATGTAGGCTCCGCCGGAATATATGATCTGTATTGACTTTGTCTTCGCCACTTTGGGGAAATACCACTCGATATAGGGAGTGCACTGTTTCTCCTGGAAACAAGGTGTCCTGCCCTCAGGCCAGAGCTCCTGCCTGATATGGTTTACGCAGGAAGTGTCGGAATCGTACCTTGACATAATGCTTACCTGAGGCTCGAGAGGTCCCATAAGGCCAGTCTGCCTCATAAATTCCACTCCGCGTTCAAATCCGAACGCCCCGTGTCCTTTGTCCGGATACAGATGCAGTTCCGCGGGGATTCCCATCTGACGCAGCTTGCGGTATATCAGAGTCGAGCCGTTGGGGGAATATGGGTCGGTACCTCCGTGATGAAGGCACACGGGGCAGGTCTTTCCGTCGAATTTGAAGCAGGCGGAAATGTCTATGTCGGGACCGTAGCCCTGTCTTGTGGCGGGGCTGCCGTCTTCTGCGTCCGTCGTGACATAGGCGGGAGCGTTCACAATCGCCCAGTTGATATGACAGGGTATGTCATCCAGTTTGTCCGTTTTCGCGTATGCCGGTGTCTGGGAGCTTG
Source organism: Bacteroidales bacterium (assembly GCA_024401635.1). Classification (GTDB taxonomy): domain Bacteria; phylum Bacteroidota; class Bacteroidia; order Bacteroidales; family UBA932; genus Cryptobacteroides. Next base: position 1,746 of record JAKSKP010000027.1, on the reverse strand, counting down.
TTGCCAGCAACAACGCCAGATGAGAGCCGGCGGACATCGATATCGTTCCAATCTTTTCCGGGTCGAATCCGCGTTTTTCAGCCTCGCTGCGCACTTTGCGGACAGCCCTCTGCCCGTCTTCCCACGCTGTCTGATAAATTGGGAGGCCTGCCGGACGCGGTGTCCTGTATACGAAATTGACGCACTGGAAGCCGAGTCCGGTCAATTTCTCGGACCATTGTTTTATGAGTTTGACGTCGCAGCAGCATTGGTAGCTTCCTCCGGAAATAAGGATCATGCAGGCATTGTTGTCCACATCCGGGGCAGGAGCGTCATACCATTCGATGTATGCGGTGCGGTGTTTCTCGGCCTTGAAGCCTTCCTGGAACGCCTCGTCAGTCATTGCTGCAATCTGGTGTTCCTGAAAATCAGGCATTTTCCCCTTCGGCCAAATGGTTTCTCTCTCCGTGGCAAGGCTGATGACAGGCACCAGGACCAGAATACATGTCAGAATTCTTCGCATAGCATACAATTTAATACAAGTTACTTCTCAAATATACTAAAAATTATTTCAAAACAGGTTCTGAATGAAAAAAGCAGCCCGGCGGTTTTGCGGGATTTCGGATAATGTCCGCAAAACTGCCGGGCCGCTTTTCAAGTAACCGTATCAGAAACTAGTTGGTAGGATAACCGGGGTTCTGATAATCTTTCTTTGCTGAGGCGTCCATCTCCATACCGTCGAGCTGACCCTGAGGAATGGGACGCAGGTACATATAGTTCTCGATGGTGCGTTTGTACTCCAGGGGTGAATGATCGGTCCAGTCGTTGCCTGCAATGGTGTATTTGGCGGCACGTTTGGCCCAGGTCTGGGTACGTACAAGGTCGAACCAGCGGAAACCGTCACCGTAGAACTCACGCATACGCTCGTCGAGAATGTAGTCGAGAGTGATGGTTTGGGGTGTAGCGTCTTCCAGCTCTTTTCCGAAATCGGCCTTGTATGCTACCTGCTCGTTGTTCTTGTATGTCCAGTTGCCTGCACGCTTGCGAAGTTTGTTGATGTTTGTCCTGGCTGTGGTGTTGTCACCCAGCTTGAAGGCAGCCTCTGCTGCAGTAAGATAGAAGTCGGAGAACTTCAGTACATTGTAAGGACGTGTGCTGCCTGCGTTCGGGCTGCCGAGACCGGTTGCATGGTCGTAGTCGCTGCGCTCGCCGATGAGCTTCCAGAGGGCGGGGAACTTGACGCGGCTGATGCCGTTCAGGTCAATCACGTAGTCTGCCCTTCCTGCAACTTCGCCTGCGCCGACATTGGCGCCGTTGCCGTATTTGATGCCGTCAACGACAGAGGGGATGAAAGTAAGTACGCATTCACCATAGTTGATGGTCATTCCGTTTGCTCCTGTCACGCTCTCAACTTTCGCAAGGTCTCCACCGCCTTTCTTCCAGTTGCCGTAGTACTTGGTAACGAAAGTTCCGTCGAAACGTGAGTCTTTTGTGATGTCACCGTCGGTGAAAACTTTGATGGCCTCGTGGGTGGGAGCCATACGGGTCCAGGGACGTCCTACCATCTGGCAGGCTTCGCGCTGAACGACACCGATGCCGCCGATGTTCATGATTCCGTGGTTCCAGTTTATCATCCAGCCTGAGAAGTTCTCTGGAGCGCCACCGTTGCCCCAGCCGAGGTCTGCACCGTTGTAGGTAACGTTTTTCTCGGTGTGGTCAGCCCAGAGCATAATCTACTTGTCGCGGTCGTTGGCATAGCGGCTCACC
>JAKSKP010000026.1 GCA_024401635.1 Bacteroidales bacterium | reverse complement strand
TTACTCAGACCCCCGGCGGGCTAAAGCCCTTCTGCTCGGGCCGCAAGCATCAAAATGCTTGCTGTAAACACCCTCGCGACCGTGTCAGTCAATGGGAGAGTTCCCGCGCTTGGGGAACTCCCCTGCGATTGATAGTGTGCAACAGTATTCCCTTTCCGGAAGCATCTGAGGCTATTTCCGTGCCCGTCATGCCATTCGAACGCCTCGCCGGGCACGCTTTGCTGCCTTTCCGTGCCCGTCATGCCATTCGAACCCCTCGCCGGGCACGCTTTTGGGCATTTCCGCTCCCGTCGGGGCCTCGAAAGCCGTTTCCGGGAGCGCCAGAAGCCGTTTCCGCTCCCGAATGAGGCATCCAAGTCGCTTCCGGGCACGCTTTGCTGGGTTTTTGCTCCCGTTAGACCACCCACCATCCTGCAGCGGGGCGTCAGTCGAGGCTGCCTGAAAGATTTTTGGAAAGCCGGGAACCGTTACGGCGAGTGACGGGCCCGGAAGGTTCCGAAAAATTTCAGGCTGCGAGCCAAAGCCCCGCCACAACTGATGTCGTTAATGTCGATTTTTAGCCGACAGTAACGACACTCAAGAAAAATACACGCTGATATTCAGCCACTTACAATTGCCACTGTCGTTAACGTCGGTAATTTTTCGACATTAACGACACTATGTATGGGGAAGGGTAACTTCTGGGGCGGCACCGCAGGCTCGCATAACCGGGCTCGCCTGCTTCGGGACACAGCTGCGGGGGGCTCTGTGGTGAGGTCCTCCTCGCTGTGCCCGATGGCCCGATGCTTGCAGTGAAGCTGATGATCCCGGATCATAATGCCGAGGCCATTGTTCCAAATTTTACCTTCAGTCAATGATACTCTGTGCCTGAAGCCACAAGGAACAATTGTCGATTCTCTGTTCGAATCATCCGTCTGGAAGAGTGAATCAGATGCACAATTAGTGTGAAAGGAATATTTGCGAAGACAGCGAAGGTCATTCCGTGGACAAATTCGCTCTTATCGTCCACGGAATATGTATATCTGCCCGCCGACACGGCGAGTGACGGAATTATGAAACGAGTTCCTATTCAGAAATAAAAAAAGGCGGGGCCGTAAGCCGGTTTCCGTTTTGTGTTGTCATTTATCTACGCAACCTACCCCCCGGCGGATGCGGGCAGCACCCATAATGCCGGTATATTTGGTCTTGCAGGCTCCGGTGGCGTCTCTGTACGGCATCACTGCCGTTACATCGTGAGCTCTTGCCTCACAGTTTCACCCTTGGTCCTTTCGGGCCGGTCTGATCTCTGTTACGCCTTGCCTGAGGTTACCCCCACCTGCGCTTTCCGCAGCGGAGTGCCCTTCCTGTCCGGACTTTCCTCTGAAAATCTCCGATTTTCGGAGGAAAGTGTCACCCCTTGTCAGCTCCGCAGACATTCCCCTCAAGGGGAGATACGGTCCTACCCGGACCGGTCTCGCTTCGCTCGACTCTGGGGACACGTAAACCTCTGAAAGAAGATTTTCAGCGACAACTCGCCCCACCTTTTATTTGCGCTCCATCCTGTCGTTCTGCCTCTCGATGCGGCGGCAGGAACGTTCCAGTGCCGGAGTTATGTCTGGGCACGTCTTGTGACATGCCATCGATATCGAATACATTCTGCCTATGCAGAAATTTATATGCTTGCAGCCGCTGCAATGATTCGCATCCGCTGCCATTTTGTTCACGAATTCCGTATCCTCAAGCACGGCACGTCCCATCTGGAACAGAGGAAAACCGTTCTCAAGCACCTGGGAGGCACCTTGCGCCGATACCACTCCACCAACATATATGAAGGGGAAATCCGGCATCGCCGCACGGAACTTCAACGCGTCCTCCATAAAGAAAAGCGGCTTGAAAGTCACTGTCGGGGATACTATCTTTCCGCCTAAAAGCACACCTATCTTCAACCACCACTGAGTCTTCCAAGGCATATAATGCGCTATGGCCCTGACGGGGAACTGGCCTCTCATCACGTACATCGGGGCGCGTGACACGAAGCCGCCGCTCAACACGAGGGCATCCACGCCCAGTCTCCGCAGCTCGCGGGCCACCTCTATGCAGTCCTCGACCTCCATTCCGCCCTTGAAACCGTCTCTGGTATTGATTTTTGCAGTCACGGCTATCCTGCGCGTGCCGTCAGGAGCCGTCGCCGCCGCTATCACCTCCCTCATACACTCGCGCATGAACCTCATCCTGTTGTCCAGGCTGCCGCCATATTCATCCTTGCGGTGATTGGTGAAGGGGCTGAGGAACTGGGATATGAGGTATCCGTGTCCGGCGTGAATCTCCACACAGTCGAAGCCGGCCTCGATTGCCAGCGTAACGGCGTTTCCGTATGCCCTGACCACGTCCCCGATCTCCTGGAGGTTCATTTTGTGGACGAAAGTGGGAGAATAGAGATTGAAGCCCGCCGAAGCACCGTAAGGGAGACATCCGCATATCTTGCGGTGACTCATATTTCCGCAGTGCCCCAACTGTATCGAAGCTTTCGCGCCCTGGGCGTGTATGGCGTCCGTGAGCCTGCGCAGTTCAGGCACGATTTCAGGGCGCATCCAGAGCTGGCGTTCGAAGCTCAAACCGCTTCTGCAGACCGCCGCATACGCAACCGTGGTCATACCTATTCCGCCGCGGCTGACGGCTGTATGGTAATCGAAGAGTTCCTTGGACGGGGAGTTGCCGGGGCACATTCCCTCGAACGCGGCGGAACGTATCGTCCTGTTGCGCAGGGTTATGGGGCCCAGCTTATACGGCGTGAAGATCTCGTTTACCATATGAAGGGAATGAGGTTTTTCTTGCCGAGGGAGGTGTATTCTTCACCGAATTCAGCAATGTATTTTTCCGTGAGAGCCTTGGAACGCGGGGCCAGATTGGCAAAGGTCCATATTGCGAACACGAAGGCCGCGGGCGACATGGTCAGTATGGCGAATCCGCACCATTCCACAAGCTCGCCGAAATAATTGGCGGACGTTACATACTTGTAAAATCCCTTTCTGGGAATGTAGTGGGCGCTGTCCCCGGGTGCGCGCAGATTGCGTATTATGTGGTCGGACTGCAGGTTGATGAACATTCCGGCAACGAAAAGCACCGTGCCGACTATGAAATAGCCGCTCCCCAGCCATCGGAGAGAATACATGTTTTCAGGGCATATTTCAAACAGCCACTTACCTATCAGCCAGGCATTTATGCAGTTGAAAAGCATACCCATCGCCATAATCGCCACGGGCATGCGTCCCTTGCCGCGCATAAGGCAGGGGAATATGAACGAACGCTGGAAATAATGCAGGAGGAACAGACCGGCCACGATGCCCACGACGACAGGGCTGCCGCTTCTGCCGTTTCCGTACGCAAAATAGCGGACGGCGAGTGCGGCCATCATCAGGAAGGCGGGAGCCTCCATCAGTATCCAGGCCGTCCTGTTTCCTATGCAGGGGCCCCATTTCCCGCCTCCCAGATATCCGTAACCGGCTTTGAAATAGAACAAAGCCACGAAAACCACAACGGCGAGGGCCAGCATCACATATAAAAGCAAGTCGTACACAGGCGGCAAAGTTAATAATTTTTTAGTATATTTGCTGATTATATACCTCTTTTGATATGAGCAAACAGACTGAAGGAATCAAGGCCCTGGTGGAACGCCGCAACGGTGCGAAACTCGGCGGAGGCGGGAAACGGATAGAGGCCCAGCACGCCAAAGGCAAGCTGACGGCCCGCGAACGTCTCGCCCTGCTGCTGGACGAGGGCAGTTTCGAGGAATACGATATGTTCAAGCAGCACCGCTGCACGAACTTCGGAATGGAGAAGACCAAATTCGACGGAGACGGCGTCATCACCGGACAGGGCACGATAGACGGCCGTCAGGTGTTCGTTTTCGCGCAGGACTTCACAGTCAGCGGAGGTTCCCTCGGAGAAGCTCACGCCCAGAAGATATGCAAGGTGATGGATATGGCCCGTGAAAACGGAGCCCCCCTCATAGGCCTCAACGACAGCGGCGGAGCCAGAATTCAGGAAGGCATCTGCTCGCTCGCCGGTTTCGGTGAGATATTCGAGCGCAACATACTCGGCAGCGGAGTCATTCCCCAGATAAGCGGGATATTCGGCCCCTGCGCAGGCGGAGCGGTATACTCCCCCGCCCTGACCGATTTCAACATAATGGTCCAGGACACTTCCTATATGTTCCTTACCGGGCCCGCAGTGGTCAAGAGCGTGACCGGAGAGACTGTCACCCAGGAGGAACTGGGCGGTGCATCCGTGCACGCTTCCAAATCGGGAGTGGCCCATTTCAGCGCCGCTTCGGAGCAGGAAGGCATAGCCACCATCAGGACGCTGCTGTCCTTCATCCCCCAGAACTACAGGCAGAAAGCGCCCGACCTTCCAACCTCCGACCCCGTAGGCAGGGTATCGGATGCGTTGAACGACATTATTCCGGACAATCCCAACCAGGCCTACGATATGTACGGCGTCATAGGACAGATAGTCGATGACGGAGCATTCCTTGAGGTTCACAGGAACTGGGCAAGGAACATAATCGTGGGCTTTGCACATATAGGAGGCAAATCCGTCGGCATTGTGGCAAACCAGCCCAAAGTGCTGGCAGGCGTCCTGGACATCAACGCATCGCGCAAGGCGGCCCGTTTCGTTCGCTTCTGCGACGCATTCAACATACCTCTGGTGACCCTCGTGGACGTGCCCGGTTTCCTTTGCGGGACCCAGCAGGAATACGGCGGCATCATCACCAACGGGGCGAAACTGCTTTATGCCTATGGAGAGGCCACCGTGCCCAAAGTTACCGTCACCCTCCGCAAGAGTTATGGCGGCGCCCATATCGTAATGAGCTGCAAGCAGTTGCGAGGTGACGTGAATTATGCCTGGCCAAGCGCCAACATTGCTGTGATGGGTGCTTCAGGAGCCGTGGAGATTCTATGCTCCAAGGAGATAAACGCCATCGAAGACGCCACGCAGAGGAATGCCGTCAGGGATGAGAAAATGAAGGAATATGACGAACTGTTCTGCAATCCCTATCAGGCAGCATCCTACGGCTACATCGAGGATGTGATAGAGCCCCGGAATACACGTTTCCGCATAGCCAGGGCCCTGGTCCAGTTGGAAAACAAGAAGCAGGACGTCCCTGCCAGAAAACACGATAATCTGCCTCTGTGATGATGATACTGCAACAACTTGGCGCAGTGGAGCGCGTGGCTCAGAAGGCCGCACATATGGCGGACGTCGACCCTCACGGTCTGACCCTGACTCTGGTCAGTGTCTGCGTGGTGTTCGGTGCCCTGCTGCTGCTTTACAGAGCCTACCATCTCATAGGAAACTTCTTCAACGGCAAATTCGCCGGAAGGCATAAAGGGAAGAAAGATGAAGAACAGGCAGCTGCGATAGCCGTGGCCCTGGACAGATATATTAATGAGGAGTGCGGCGGCGAGGAACAGGCCGCAATAGCCGCAGCACTGCACCTTTACCTCGAGGAAGAGGGTGTACATGACCTGGAGAGCGGAATCATAACCATCAGAAGATAAACAATTCAAAAATGAAACAATACAAGATCAAAATCAACGGCAATTCCTATGACGTCACTGTAGGCGGAATAGATGAGAATGGAAAGGCGAACGTCATCGTCGGCGGCAAAGAGTATGAGGTGGAGATAGAGAAAGGTTGCATTCCGGCAGCCGCCTCTGCACCCGCAACACCGGTTCAGACCGTTGCAGCGGCACCCGCACCGACCGCGGCTCCGGCAACCGTCCCCGCACCGGCAAGCGCTCCGGCATCTGCAGCAGGAGGCAAGGATATTGTCAGCCCGCTTCCAGGCGTGATTATAGGAATAAGCGTCAATGTGGGTGACAAAGTGTCCGCAGGACAGGCAGTAGCCACGCTTGAGGCCATGAAGATGGAAAACGCCATCGAAGCCGAAGTGGCGGGAACCGTCCAGGCCATACACGTCCAGAAAGGGGATTCCGTTCTGGAAGGTGCCAGAATCGTAACAATAGCATAAGGGCTGCCGGATGGAAACGATACTGGACAGCCTGCGTCAGTTCTGGGCCTACACCTCATTCCCGAATTTCACCTGGCAGCATCTGATGATGATAGGCTTCGGGCTGGTTTTCATATATCTTGCCGTCAAGAAGGAATGGGAACCGCTGCTTCTCGTGCCCATAGGATTCGGAATGATAATAGGCAACATACCTATGCTGGAAGGTCTCAACGTGGGCATTTACGAGGAAGGATCCGTCCTCAACATACTGTACCAGGGTGTGAAGCAGGGCTGGTATCCCCCTCTGATCTTTCTCGGCATAGGCGCGATGACGGACTTCAGCGCCCTCATTTCCCAGCCGAGGCTTATGCTAATAGGCGCAGCGGCACAGATGGGCATCTTCGGCGCCTATCTTCTGGCCCTCACTCTCGGTTTCGCTCCCAACGAGGCCGGCGCAATAGGCATAATAGGCGGAGCCGACGGACCCACAGCCATATTCCTGAGTTCCAAACTGGCTCCCGAGCTGATGGGAGCAATAGCCGTATCGGCATATTCATATATGGCGCTCGTGCCGGTTATCCAACGGCCCATAATGCTGCTCCTGACCACAAAGGAGGAAAGGCTCATCAAGATGCCCGCACCCAGGCCAGTATCCCAGAAGGAGAAAATCATATTCCCCATCGTAGGTCTGCTGCTCACCACCCTCATCGTGCCGTCCGGCCTTCCGCTGCTCGGCATGCTGTTCTTCGGCAACCTGCTGAAGGAAAGCGGCGTCACACGCCGTCTGGCTGAAACGGCAAGAGGTCCTATGATAGATGTGGTGACTATTCTTATCGGTCTCACCGTCGGATGCAGCACTCAGGCTGACAAATTCCTCACCGGAAAATCCGCAATGATATTCGGGCTGGGCTTCGTATCTTTCGTGATAGCCACTTTCTTCGGAGTTCTGTTCGTCAAGATATGGAACCTGTTCCTGAAGCCCGGAAAGAAAATCAATCCCCTCATCGGCAATGCCGGAGTTTCTGCCGTGCCCGACAGCGCGCGCGTATCGGAAATCGTGGGCAGGGAGTTCGACCCCAAGAACCATCTGCTGATGAACGCGATGGCCCCCAACGTGGCCGGAGTCATAGGAAGCGCGGTGGCGGCGGGCATACTGCTCAGTTTCCTGGGATAAACCAAGAAAACACACTGAACACTAATGAATTACAGATATACAGCCGCATTCTGCCTATTTTTCTCATTGGTATCCTGCGGCCCTTCCGACAAGAATGTCGAGCAATACATAAGGAACTGTTTTGAAATCGGTGATCCGGCTTTCACCAGCGGCTGCACCGAAGGGATACTGGACGAAAGCCACATCGACAGCCTGTACAAGAAGGACGGATGGTGGACACTTGCCGCCGTGGACAAAGGATGGAAGTTCTCCCGCAGCATGAAAATAGGACACGAAAAGGACAGCCTGTTCGTGGAAGAGTACCGTGAATGCGGAGAACCGGCCTTCACGAGAAAGGACAGCAAGGTGCGCACGGGCGAGGTGTTCACATCGATGCTTACGCGTCTTGGGATGAGCGGAAACGATGCCTACCGGCTGCTGGAATGCGCCAACGGCACATTCGACCCCAAGAAAATGATAGCAGGCAACGAAATACACGCGTATTACAGCAAGGATTATCTTGAATACATCGTGTATTGCAACAGCAAAACCCGCAGCACAGTATTCCGCTGCAAGGATTCACTGGCGGTATGGATATACGACAAGCCCACTGTGACAGAGCGCAAGTGCGTGGACGTCACCATACGGTCATCCCTATGGAACGATATGATTGCGGGAGGCTCCTCTCCCCTTCTCATAACGGAACTGGCCGACATCTATGCCTGGACCGTGAACTTCTTCGGCCTTCAGCAGGGAGACAGGTTCAGGGCCATATACGACCAGACGCTCTGTGAGGGAGAACTGGTGGAAATTTCCAAGGTGGACTACAGCATATACGACAGCGGTAACTTTCACGCGACGGCGATACGCTTCGACCAGAAGGACGGAGGCAACGTGTACTGGAACGAGAAGGGTGAAAGTATGAAGAAGGCATTCCTTAAGGCTCCTCTGAAGTTCAACCGCATCAGCAGCCGTTTCACCTATCACCGCAAGCATCCCATCACAGGCAGGGTCAGGGCCCATACAGCCGTCGATTACGCCGCCCCAAAGGGAACTCCGGTGCACTCCATTGGAGACGGTACGGTCACGCTGTGCGGCTGGGACCCTTCAGGAGGTGGCAACCGCATCAAAATCAGACACATGAACGGATATGAGACTTCCTACATGCACCTCTCCGGCTTCGCTAAGGGCATAAGGTCCGGAAGCAGGGTAAGGCAGGGTCAGCTCATCGGCTACGTCGGTTCCACCGGCCACAGCACAGGTCCCCACCTGGATTTCAGAGTCTGGAAGGACGGCAAGCCCATAGACCCGCTCAAGATGATATCTCCCCCGAGCGAACCGCTTGACAGGAAAAACCTCGACTCCCTTGCCATATTGAGGGACAGATACGCAGCCGAACTCGAAACATATACCGAATAGACTATGATACTTCATCTATTGGAGGAATCCCTCCTGAATGCAATACTCATCACCGGGCTTGTCACGATAATGATGATGATGATCGAGTCCCTGAACATAGAGTCCAAGGGCCGTTTCTTCTCCTCAATGGGTCAGAGCCGCGTGGGAGGAGTGCTCGTTGGCGCTTTTCTGGGGGTTATACCGGGATGCCTGGGAGGCTTTGCCACCGTGTCGCTCTATACCCATAATCTGCTTTCATTCGGTGCGCTGGTGGCTATGATGATAGCCTCCGCCGGAGACGAGGCCTTCGTGATGCTGGCCACCATCCCCGGAGATGCCCTGTGGATTTTCGCACTGCTGTTTGGAATCAGTATCGTCACTGGTCTGCTCACCGATCTGATTTTCAAGAAGAAGGACAATATGCGCTGTACTGACGATTACAGCATCCATACGGAGGATGAGAGCGCGGATGTCAGAAAGGAGCGCCATTTCGGATGGAAAAGGGTGGTGATGTTCGTGGGCATACTGCTGTTCCTTGCAGCGCTGGTCACGGGACATCTCGAGCACGAGCACGGAGGCGGTGAGATTCACGAAGAACTTGTCGGGGGCATCAATCTCCTGAGCGAGGACTGGATGAACATAATGTTCGCCATTCTCAGCATTCTGGTTCTGGTCCTGCTGGTCTGCGGTTCGGACCATTTCGTGAACGAGCATCTCTGGCATCACGTGGTGGTGAAGCATCTGCCCACAATATTCGCCTGGACCTTCGGGGTGCTGGTGGGCGTAGGCCTGCTGCTGAACTGCTTCGACATAAGCAGCTGGATAAGCGAGAACACCGTGCTAATGATACTGCTGGCCACTGCCATAGGAATAATACCGGAGTCGGGGCCCCACCTTATATTCGTTACGCTCTACGCATCGGGCATCGTGCCGCTGCCGGTACTTCTGGCCAGCTGCATCAGCCAGGACGGCCACGCCTCCCTGCCTCTTATTGCCGAGAGCAAGAAGAGTTTCCTGAAAGCGAAACTGGTGAACTGTACCGTTGCCCTCGCCGTCGGGTTCACAGCAATGCTATTTGTCTAGGAGGATTTGTGGCAGTGACACCGCTTCAGGGGGCATAACCCATGATCAAAAGCCCCCAGAAGCGGTGTCACTGCCGCATAAGCAAGAATCAGAGTTTACTGAATTGGCAGTCCTTTACCTATCGCCCTGCTTGATAAGGGTCTTCAGGTACTGCATATAGGAGGGCGTCACATTCTGACCGCAGTCCGCGATTGCCTGATCGAGCCATTTCTCAGCCAGGGGAAGATCTTCCAGAAGGTAGCAGCCGACAGCGATGTTGTATTCCGCTGCCATGCGGCGCTCCAGTGCGGTGGATTTGGACAAAAGCTCTATCCACGCATCTATGGCGTTGGTCCAGTCTCCGGCTATGGCCTGCTGCATGGCGGAAGTCCAGTCGGAATTGCCTTCGAAGTACAGAATCTTGAAACTGGCACCCTTCCAGGTCGGCTTGAAATTGAGCATAAGGTTGTCGGTCGTGGCAGAGGGATTGATGGCACTGACCTTCAAATGCGATAAGGAATTCACAATGTCGTCCTTCACCATACTGTCATATACCAGAAGAGTATAATCCATCACACCGGTCACAGCGTCATATTTCCCATTGGGATAAGTCAGGAACACGACGTCGTTATTGGCCATCGTGATATATGAGGCAAGGGTGTCCCTGTTCGTGTAGTCGGCAGCGGCATCGAAAGGCATTGAAAAGAGAGTGACGGGCTTGGAATACTCTTCGGACATTTTCTCCACGAAACCGGTCAGGACCTGGCAGCATATCGTACTGTCCTGCGAATTTTTATATGCCATGAAGACAGACATAGACCTGTTCTTCAGGTCCAGAGTGGATGCAGAAGGTTTCATCAGCTGGACTGAAAGAGTCTCATAAGTCAGTCCGCAGGAAGCCGTCATCGGCAATATCGCCAAAAGGATAAGCAGGTTTCTGAGATTTTTCATAATGATATTATTTCGGCGGACAGGTCATACGAGTCCGCGCCGTTGATTTCCACATTGAGAAAACGTCCCACGAGTTCGTCGGGGCCGAGACCGCCGACAAGTCCGGGATCATATTTGACAAGTATCTCTCCGTCCACTTCCGGAGACTCCTTCTGACTGCGGCACACGAGGATGCCGTCTTCGCACGAGTCCACGATCACGCGTGTCCTCTCTCCCAGACGGGCACGGTTGCACTCGTACGAAATGCTCTCCTGCAGGGACATCAGCCTGTCGTACCTTTCCTGTTTCACATCGGCGGGGACGTCATCCTTATAATGGATGGCGGCATAGGTATCTTCCTCCTCGCTGTAGGTGAATGCGCCTAGCCTGTCGAAACGGGCCTGCGCGACAAACTCAAGCAGCTGGTTGAAATCCTCCTCTTCCTCGCCGGGATGCCCCACTATCATAGTCGTGCGCAGCACAACCGATGGAACAGCTTTGCGCATACGCTCCACCAGCTGTCTGACCTGGGTGTCGGTCACGCCACGATGCATCTTCTTCAGGACCTTCGTGGATATGTGCTGGAGAGGGATGTCGATATACTTGCATATTTTCGGATTGGAAGCCATCTCTTCCAGCACGTCCTCGGGGAAGGAATCGGGATACGAATAGTGTATCCTTATCCATTCTATGCCCTCTACCGAGGACAGGGCGCGCAGAAGACGGGCCAGTTCCCTTTTCCCGTAAAGATCGAGACCGTAGTAGGTCGAGTCCTGGGCTATGACTATCAGTTCCCTGACTCCGCCTGCGGCCAGAGCCTCAGCCTCCTTCACCAGAGTCTCAATGGGTACGGACCTGTGTGCACCCCTTATGAAAGGTATGGCGCAATAGGAGCAGCGCCTGTCGCAGCCTTCGGCTATTTTCAGATAGGCATAGTGTGAGGGGGTGGTCAGACGCCTTGAGGTCTGTTCAATGTCGCCTTCCACTCCGAGATATCCGAGCAGAGGGCCGAAGTCCCTCGCTCCGAACCAGGCATCCACCTCAGGTATCAGTTCCGGCATCTGGGCAGCATAACGCTGCCCCAGACAGCCGAACACCACCACCTTGCCGTAGACACCCTGTTTCTTGAGTTCCACGGCCTCAAGTATGGCGTTAATGGATTCTTCCTTGGCATCGGCTATGAAGCTGCAGGTGTTTATGAGGAACACGTCGGCCCCGCCCTGGGCGACGAAGTCATATCGTCCGGACAAGGCGGCCAGTATGTGCTCGGAGTCGACAGTGTTCTTGCTGCAGCCCAGAGTCAGTATGCCAAGGGTGCTTTTCATTCCCTATTCCTCCTTTCCCTCTTTCTCGGGGTCCACGAAGTCAAGGCTTGCCCTGGCTTTCAGTTCATTGTACCAGGTGACAACCTTCTTCATATGGGAAAGATAGAAGCGCTCACGGTCATAGCCGGGCAGAGCCTTCTCGAAAAGGCCCTTTATCTCTTCCTCTGCGCTCTTTGCCGTGGGAGCATCCTTGGCGGCAAGCGTTGCCTTCATCTTTGCGAAAACCTCGCGCAGCTTCACCTCACCGTCATCGGCATAAATGGAAATATCCTCGAGGGTCGTAATCTTGCCGTTTGCAGGGAAATTCACCCTGTGACCGTCGGCGAGGCTCTCTGCGATAGCGCCGGTACGTGACTGTGCCACAAAACGATACAGGCCGGGATATCCGGACACTGAAAGGATCTTTGAAAGATCAGTTTTCTCTTTTGCCATAATTTATAACTTTTAAAAATTCATCCACTTTTTCCTCGAGCGCCTTCACGTCGCCCGTATTCTCGATAATGAAATCAACGCGCGGGTTGTCCCTCTGGTCCTGCTGCAGGGCCATCCTTTTCACAAGCGAGTCCCGGCTGACGTTGCCGCGCCTTGCCACTCTCTCCGCACGCACGTCTGCAGGGGCGTCCACCAGCAGCACATAATCCCCGAACGGATCAAAGAACTTCTTCTGCAGCAGGATCGCACTCTCCATCGCCACGAATTCCGTCCCGCACTCCGAAGCCCAATTGTTGAAATCCTCCATCAGCAGCGGATACAGAGCATCCTCAAGCGAGGAAAGGGCCGCGCTGTCGGAGAATATGTCGCTTGTGACCATAGCCGCCAGCGAAGGATGCACCGCATAGAGGGCCTTGGCTCTGGAATCGCAGTCGTACACAGGTATCCCGCGACTTTCCAGACAACGGCAGACCATCGATTTTCCGCTGCCTATTCCTCCTGTTACTACAATTGACTTCAAACGATGACTATCAATAATCGTTCCTTATGATACATTCGAACACCTGAGGTTCCACCGAGTATTCAAGGACGCCGTCAGGCAAGATTGAAAGCTCTGCCAGACATTTGCCGCTCCTTCCGGCCTCGAACTCCGCATAATCGACGCTCACCTGGATTTCGGAGGCGTCCGATACACCCGGGAAAACCGTCTTCATCCTGACCTTCGCAACGGCCGGTATCACCTGTATCTCGATGTTTCCAGGCACGTTGACGGCATTGACCGCAACGGAGAATTCCTGCTCCACATAGCGGACGACAGGCATAGTGAACTGGACCTTGGATGTGGACAGTCTCAAGTCCCTCAGGGGCTTGAGTTCCACTTCCCCGTAAAGGTCCGAACTGACGTCGTAATAATCGATCATCTCGGTGGCCACAAACTCCACCGATTCCAGCAGGTCCTTCTTCCCGTACACATAAACCGAATCAGGAGTCACCCGAAGGTCTCCCGATGCCATATACTGAGGCTTGAATGAAATGGAGGACAACAGCCTGACCGGAACTTTCCTGTTGTCAGTTTCGGGGAAATTGAGGAACAGGGTATCCGTGACGAAATACTCAAGTTTGGCGTCCGTGCCGAAAAAATCGTGGAAATACTTCGAAAAATCATCCTTCGCCATATAGAACACATCTCCGTGCATATAATGGACGTCCTCGGGAGACACCTCCACCCTGCGCGGTTTCCTGTGCGAGGCATATTTCGAAGCCGCAAGGTCGAACCCGCTCATTTCCAGACGGGCCACCACTTCGGACACCGTCGATGATACGTTCGCCCTTCCGTCCAGTTCGCATTGCACTATAAAACTGCACTGGGACAGGCCGGAATATGAAAGGGACAGGTTGTGGACAAACCACGCTGCACAGGCCAGCAGAAGGGAAAGCCCCAGTGCCAGATAATCCTTGGACGTGAATTTCCTGCCCCCGGCCATCACTACTGCTGGGTCTCCGTAGTATCCCTTACGACAGAGGATTTGGCCACGCGGATCTTGACGTCCTTGTCAACCTCCAGGATAAGGTAGTCATCCTTGACCTCGGCTATGGTTCCGAATATACCTCCTACTGTAACAACCTTGTCACCTTTCTTCAAGGCGTTGCGGAAAGCCTGCAGTTCCTTCTGCTGCTTGCGCTGGGGACGTATCATAAAAAACCACATCACCACGATGATGAGGATGAGCATAAGCCAGGTCATGGCTGAACCGCCTGCTGCGGGTGCCGCACCGGCGGCTTGAAGTACATTGATCATTTCTATTTCTTTTTGAATTCAACTTTCTTTGACAAAGTGTCCAGTATACCGTTCACGAACGTGCTGCTCTTGGGGGTGCCGTAATACTTGGCTATCTCCACATATTCGTTTATGGACACGTTCACGGGTATGTCGCTGAAGGACACTATTTCGGACAAGGCGGTGACTATCAGCGCAATGTCGGTACCGACAAGCCTGTCCTTGTCCCAGTTCGGGACGGACTCGGATATCAGGGAACTGAACTTATCGTAGTTCGCGTATGACTCGTTGAGAAGCTTGTGCACGAACGCATCGTCGTCCTCCAAGCCCTTCTTGATGTCGCTCAGATAAAGGGGCGGCAGTGACCATTCCCCGCCCTTGGCCAGGGATTCGACAGTCCTGCAGCACCAGGTGAGGGCGTAGGCGAGGTCATCGTTCCAATATATGCTCAGATCCTCGAGAGCCGTCTCCAGGTCCTCCCTGTCCACGAATTCCTCCTCGAACACGTGAACGAAAAGCCGGCAGTCGGCACTGAGCGAGCGTTCCGGGTCAGCCATATAGGCCGCGAAATAGTCCCGTGTCTGCATAGATGCATATATCTTCTTGACTATCAGGTCATACGCACCCCAGTCCAGTCCCTTTTTCTTGAGCAGTTTCTGGAAATCCACGTCTGCCTCCAGCAGTGGTGACAGGGCATTCCGGATAAACTTGAGGTTGGGATTCCTCTCCTCTTCGGTCTTGTTTATCTTCTTCTGCAACTGGTTGAACTTCTCGTTCGCAACCTTCGTGATGGCGCAAACGGACGACAGCATGAAAAGATAGAGGTCACGCGTCGATTCGATTGCAAGGTCCAGCTCCTTTCTTGCTGAAGAGAGGGACTTGTCCGGCAACATTTCTATTGCAAAGAGCTCCTTGAAAGCCTTAATTCTTAGAATTCTGCGGTTTAGCATCGCTTTTTCACTAAAATTACACAAAGATACCTCTATTTTTTAGAAAATTTTCTATATTCGCAAACATATTATAAAAAAAACATCGTATGAACAGCGAAGATGTCTTTTCAAAGCCTATCCGTGCCGGTAAACGCACCTATTTCTTTGATGTGAAATCGACCAAGGGCAATGATTATTATCTGACCATCACCGAGAGCAAGAAAAAAGTCGAGGACGACGGATCTTTCTCTTTTGACAAACACAAAATCTTCCTCTACAAAGAGGATTTCGAGAAATTCACGGAGGGTCTGAGCGAGGTTATCGAATACGTCAAGGCCCACTGCGACGTGCAGGAAACCAAGCACGATGAATTCTCAAACGTCAATTTTGAAGAACTTTAACATCAGACCTTGAACAAATTCGGATTTATCCGTGTCGCCGCTGCTGTGCCCACCGTCGCCGTAGCCGACACCAGAACAAATTGTCAGCACATATGCTCACTGATTGAGAGCGCGGTGGACAGACAGGTTTCTCTGCTTGTATTTCCTGACCTATGCGTCACGGGATCTACCTGCGGAGATCTTTTTTACCAAAGGCTGGTCCTGGAAGAGGCTGAGCGTGCGGTCAACGACATTGCAGACTTCTGCAAGGGCCTGCCCGTCACAGTGGTTGTGGGAGCTCCCGTTTCAGTGGGAGGACGCCCCGTAAACTGCAGCATAGTCATCAACGACGGGCAGATTCTGGATTCGGTCCCCAAGGGCAGCAGCAGGCTGTTCGAGATAGACGGAGCGGTATTCAGTTTCGATTACCATCCCAGTTCCCACATAGTGCTTCTCCCCTCTTCCGATGCACAGGATATGAGCTCCGAGAAACGCCTTCGCAGGAACCTTCTGGCCGCCTCATCCATTGATGCCTGCGCCTACGTTTACTGCAACGCCGGTTCCGGCGAAAGCACTACAGATTGCGTGTTCTCAGGCTACAGCGCCATAATGGAAAACGGCGTAATGCTCGCAGAGGGCAGTCTGAACTCATTCGAGCCCCAGCTCACAGTCGCAGACGTGGACATACAGCTGATTGAGACGGAAAGGGCTGCCGACGAAAGTTTCGAGGATGCCTCCGAGGAAAGCGAATGCATTTCATTCCTCAACCCGGAAACGGATTTCCGCAAGAAACTCATCCGTCCCGAGGGCTGCTACAATTTCGATTTCTCCGATGAAGCCCTGGACCAGGCGGCACTTATCCAGTCCACAGGTCTGGCAACGAGGATGTCCAAAATCAACTGCAAGAAAGCGGTCATCGGCATATCTGGAGGACTTGACAGCACTCTTGCCCTGCTCTGCACTGTAAGAGCGTTCGACAGGCTGGGACTGGACAGGAAGGGAATCATAGGCATAACGATGCCCGGTTTCGGGACTTCTGACCGCACCCACGGCAACGCCTCCGCGCTGATGAAGAAGCTTGGCATAAGCAGCCGTGAGATTGACATCACCGCCGCCTGCCGGCTGCATCTGAACGACATAGGCCACGACGGCATCACCCAGGACACAGCCTACGAGAACACGCAGGCCAGGGAGCGCACCCAGATACTGATGGACGTTGCCAACGCCGAGAATGCCATAGTGGTCGGCACGGGAGACCTTTCCGAACTGGCCCTCGGATGGTGCACCTACAACGGTGACCATATGAGCAACTATTCGGTCAACGCATCCATACCCAAGACCCTCGTCAGGGCCATGACCTCCAGGGCCGCCGAGACGGATTTCAGCGACAAGGCCACTGCAAAGATACTGCACGAAATCATAGCCACCCCCGTCAGCCCCGAGCTGAAGGGAAGCGGCAGGGAGATAGAGCAGAAGACCGAGGACGTTATAGGGCCCTACGAACTGCACGATTTCTTTATATGGAATATGGTAGGAAACGGCTTCACTCCCGAAAAGACGCTGTTTCTTGCCGGTCACGAGTTCAAGGGACGCTTCACCAGGACAGAGATCAAGAAATGGCTGGGCATCTTCACAGGCCGTTTCTTCTCGCAGCAGTTCAAACGTTCCTGCTCGCCGGACGGCCCCAAGGTGACCCCGATTTCACTCAGTCCCAGAACCGGATGGAATATGCCTTCCGACGCGAGCGCAAACCTGTACAAAGACAACATCAAATAGGAATCAATGCGCAAGAAACCCATAGTAGCCCTCATCTACGATTTCGACGGAACACTGTCTCCCGGCAACATGCAGGAGTTCGGGTTCATCCAGGCTATAGAGCAAAGCGCCAAGACTTTCTGGCGCAAGAGTGACGAGATTGCCATAGGGCAGGATGCCAGCAACATACTTGCCTATATGAAGCTGATGTTCGACGAGGCCCACCGCAAGGGCATCAAGCTGCGCCGCAAGGACTTCCAGCGTTTCGGCGCGAAGGTTGAGTTGTTCCCCGGAGTGCTGGAATGGTTCAAACTGGTCAACGAATACGGGCGCTCGAAGGGCGTGACGGTGGAACATTACATCAACTCGTCAGGCCTTGCCGAAATCATCGAGGGCACGCCCATTGCTCACGAGTTCAAACGCATCTTCGCCTGCTCCTACCTCTATAATGACGAAGGAGAGGCCGAATGGCCCGGCGTAGCCGTGGACTACACGGCAAAGACCCAGTTCCTGTTCAAGATAAACAAGGGCATCCTGAGCATACGCGACAGCAAGCTCGTGAACGAGAGCCAGGCGGAAGACAAGAAACGGATTCCCTGGTCAAATATGATTTATTTCGGAGACGGGGACACCGACGTACCCTGCATGAAGATAGTCAAGATGTTCAGGGGCAACGCCATCGCGGTCTATAACCCGGACAACCCGGCGAAGAAGAGCAATGCGGAGAAACTGCTCCGTCAGGACAGGGTGAACTTCATCTCCCCTACCGACTACACCGCCGGCGGCAAGACCTTTGCCATTGTCTGCGGAATCATTGACAAGATCAAAATCAAGGACACTCTCCATTCCCTGAAGAAATAATTTTCTTACCAAGTACCCTGTCATTTCGGGAACCTGGAGAATGGGTTAAGGTTCCAGAAATGACAGGGCACTTGCGAAAACAGGAGAATGGGTTAAGGTTCCCCTATTAGCGGAAAATGTCGTTCAGGACGGCGGCCAGTCTGTAGCCGGCATTCCGAAGCTGGCTGTACAGCAGAGGGCGGACGTCGTAAGGGAAGGTATCGGGAATGACATCGCCAGGCTTGACAAGTTCGTAAGCCTCGAGGCTGCGTGTGGCGCTGTCCTTGGCCCAATCGTAGACATCGCCTGCGGTTATCTCCCTGATTTCCTTTTTGCTTTTGCTGTCGACCAGATATGCCAGCTCGAGGAAACCTCCCGGCAAGCCACCGTACACGGAGCTGTCCCAGAAGCTGTGGTAATTGGTCCTGCGTCCTTTGTAAGTCACGTCGAAATGGCCTTTTGCCGTATTGGAAGGCAGATACACTATATGGACGGGGCAATGCATATCACCGATGAAATGCACTATCAGGGATATAGCCCTTTTCCTTTCCACGGGATCCATTGTGGCGGCCTCCCTCCTGAGTTTCTCTGACAGTATCTTCACATAATAGCAGTCATTGTTGATGTAAGCGCCATCCAGATTGTCGGTGGGATAGGGGTTCATGTTCTCATCCACGGTGATAGAGTGGCTCCAGGGGGATATATTCAGCGGCTGGGTACGGTCGAAATCCGTCAGAAAGGCCACGCGGGCATCGTCCGGATTCGTGGGGATAAAGCCCAGGTCCACAGTCCAATAGGCCCTGTATTTGTCGGCATCGGAGGCCACGGACGCCAGTTTCATTCCATCCAGATACCCGGCTACCGCTTTGGCGGCCTTGGGAGTAAGATGCCTTTGGGCGACCTCGGCGATGGTCGCGTGTCCAAGATCGTTCCACGCACAGGCATTCCAGCCCATTGCAGTGGCTGCGACAAGTATAAGAATCGTTCTTTTCATATAATAACGAAATAACTCACCAGGTTCATTCCTGTTCTGCAAATATACGAAAAATCCCGCAACATCTTCCATTGCAGGGATTCTCAAAATCAGCCATTGATCAACAAGGCGGCCAGCAAACCCAGGATGACGACAAGGACCGGAACCAACACCCGTGCAACAGTCCTGCCCTTCTTCTTTTCCGGTTTGTCTTTCTCCGTACTCACTGTATTCTCGTCGGCAGGAAGCATGGCCAGGAAATCGGCCACCGTCTGCAATCGTTTTTCCGCTTCAGGCTGCATTGCCGCCTTGATTGCATCTATGCTCTTCTGGCTGACAGCCCTCTGCACAAGCGGTATGGTATCGATGCCTGAGGCAGCAAGCTCTATGGCTTTCGGCGGCGTACAGGAGGTGAGCATCTTATAATATGTAGCACCAAGTCCGTAGACGTCGAGTGAAGGCGCAAACGACACGCCATATTCCTTGGATGCCTGCTCGATAGACGCATAGCCTGGAGAGCCGGCTCCAAGGCCGTCAGTGAATTCCGATTCTCCGCTGGCCTCATATTGCTGTGAAAGCCCGAAGTCTATTATCTTCACATTATGACTGCCGTCAAACATTATGTTGCCGGGCTTGATGTCGAGGTGCAGCATTTTTCTGCTGTGCATATACGAAAGGGCATCGCCTATCTTCCGGATATAGCTCAAGGCCTCGCTCTCCGGAATTCCATCAAGATTCTGTATCATCTCGTTCAGGCTGCCACCGGAAAGGTATTCCATCGAATAATAGCACGTATTGTTTGCGACAAAGACTTCCAGTACGTTCACGATGTTGGGATGCGAGAGCGTAGAGAGTTTGTCCGCCTCCATATAGAAACAGCGGGCATAAGAAGATATCACGTCATTGTCCAGATCCCGTTCCACGGCATCACCGACACGTGTCATCCCGTCCATGAAGAACTCTTTCAGGGTAACGCAGACATTGACGTTGATTTCGCCAAGTTCACCACGGATAGTGACTTGCGTGGTGGAAAGATATGTTATGCCGTAGGCACCGGTGCCGAGCACGTGCACTATCGTATAAGTGCGGCTTGGGCTGATCACCTTTATTCCCGGCTTCAATGCTTCTCTGTATCCCATTGTATATGAATTAATTATTTCGTCATATCAACGCAGCTGCCCGTCTTCGTCAGTCACAGACTCAACCCTTACAATCCAGGCCGTATGATTGTCCTGATTGCCCTTGCTGAAATTCAGCAGAATCTGCACCCGCCTCTCATCGGAATAGTCCGGATTGGTAAGTATGGCACAGAGATCCTCATCATAGAGGCCCTCCAGCATGCCGTCGGAGCAGAGAAAGAACACGTCGCCGGAGCGTATGTCAGTCGTCTGATGGATGTCGGGCTCGAAACGCTCAGTCCTCCCGGCCTGTATAGCCTTGACCAGCACGTGGCGCTGCGGAAAACGTTCCGCCTGCTGAAGTGTGAGCACGCCTTTCTTAAGCAAGCTGTTGACAAGCGAATGGTCCTCGGTTCTGAACAGGATTTCAGCGCATTCCCTTCCATGGGGCGGACGGCAATGGTACACGCGGCTATCGCCGATGTGGGCTATTGCCGCCCCTTCCCGATGCAGTTTGAGAAATGTCATTGTCGTGCCCATCTTACGCTCATCATCAGGGCTGTCAAGAGCGTCCAGCGCATCGAAGCATTCCTTCACCGCGTCACGTATCATATCATCGTCAAAAGCGCCCTTCCTTGACTCTGCATCAATGACAGACCTGCTCATCACGTCGCATACCGTACGGCTGGCGACATCGCCACGTGCGTGGCCGCCCATCCCGTCGCATAATATGAACATGGTGTCATCCGTATGCGGAACGCCGTCGAAGAAAGCGTCCTCCCTGTCCACACCGTCATAATGGCACGCCTTTATCATCGGAGGGAAAAATGCGTCCTCCTGATTCGTGCGCAGACCTATGTCATGGATAAGATATGCCTTCAAAGCGTAATTCATCGTCTACTCCGGCGAGATCATACAATCTTCAAATTTAGATAATTTTCAATGAATATCTATTATCTATGCTGATTCCGTTTATTTGCTTTTTATTATAAGTTACTATGAGGCCGACCAAAAATTGCTTTTTGGTCGGCCTCTCAAAATACAGTAACCCGTTGATTACTTGCTCAGTGCAGTAGCCACGTCGACGGCGCAGGCAACGGTGCAAC
>JAKSKP010000025.1 GCA_024401635.1 Bacteroidales bacterium | reverse complement strand
GATTTTTGGCCGGCTTCCTTCAGGACTATATATCCTAGAGATTCTTGTTGAGTTTCTTCCAGTCCTTTACGGGAGGAACGATGCCGAGGTTGATGATCTCCTCGCGCATCTTGCAGAGGTGCTCGTATGAAGCCTGGAGGTCTGCCATTTCCTGAGCGGTTCCCTTGGGCTGTTTGTAGTGGACACCTGTTGCATCGATAGTGGTGGGCATAGCCATCATCACGTTCTTGTAGCCGCATTTGTCGCAGTTCACGTAGCAGCCTGCGGGCCAGGTGAACTTCTTGCCTCCCATTGCGGCCTCAATCATCTTCACGGCCTGGTATGCGGGGCTCTGGAATGAGCTGCGTCCGCGGAGCTTGATGATCTTGCTTCCGCCCTGAACGGTGTCAAGCTTGATCTCCTCCCACTTCTTGGCGCTGAGTTTGAGGTCCTTGAGGGGCTTGCCGTCAATCTTCGCCTTTGAAGCGAACACTGCCATAGCTTCGCCGTGGCCGCCGTAGGTGTAGGCGCCTGTCACCTTGCACTGCTGAACCTTGAATGCGGCTGCAAGAGCCTCCTGCAGACGGGTTGAGTCGAGGGCTGCGAGTGAAGTGAGCTGCTCGGGCTTCAGGCCTGAGTGGATGAGGGCTGTGAGAGCCGTTACGTCAGCGGGGTTGAATATCACTACGACGTGCTTTACGTCGGGGCAGTATTTCTTGATGAAATCACCGAACTGGGCGGCAATCTCGCAGTTTCCTTTGAGGAGATCCTCACGTGTCATACCATCCTTGCGGGGTGCGCCGCCTGATGAGATGATGTATTTGGCACCTTTGAAAGCCACTTTGGGATCTGTGGTCCAGGTTACGTTGGCACCTTCGAAAGCGCAGTGGGCGATTTCTTCGGCGACGCCGTGTACACCGGGCTCGAAAATGTCATAAAGACAGATGTTGGGGGTAAGGCCAAGCATAAGTGCGGTCTGTGCCATGTTGGAGCCGATCATCCCACCGGCACCGACGATTGTAAGTTTCTCGTTTGTAAGGAATTTCATTTTATATGAGTTTTAACGTGTTTCAACGGGACACAAAGTTAATAAATTTTCATTGAATGAAAAATATCTCTATATTTGCAGGACAATATGGGACTACATTTACGCAGGTCTCTGGACAATGGAGCTGAAATTCTCGTCTGGCACGTCACAGAGACCGAAGAAGAACTGAAAAATTTGTGCTCAATCCCCGCCGATGAACTGGAGGAGATTGAAATGTACAAAAGCGAATCCCAGCGCAAACAGAAGCTGGCGGTTCGGGCTCTGCTGGACGAGGCATTCGAGGAGAAGGTTTATCTGAACCATCACGATAACGGCAAGCCGTTCATCGAGAATGAGGCGATAAACATCAGCATCACCCACACCGACAAATACGTCGCGATTATCCTCCACGACGAGGATGACCTTGGCATTGACATCGAGTCTCTCGACCGGGATTTCTCCGCAGTCGAGAAGAAAGCCCTCAACGAGGACGAAATCGACGACCTCGAAGACGACAAGGAAGAGAAGAACGAGCAGCTCGCCATATACTGGTGCGCCAAGGAGGCCATCTACAAGAGGATGGGTGTCAACAAGGTGGATTTCGCGGAACAGATTGACGTCGAGCGCTTCAACGTGCGCAAGGAGGGCGAACTGGAAGCCACTTTCATACACAAGGACGGATATGAGGAAGAGTTCGAGCTCGAATATATGACCTTCGACCGTCACGTGCTTGTCTGGCTGGTCGGCTGACGGCTTTTTTATCGCACATCGAAAATACACGGATATTGCCCGCTGAATCTCTGGATTTCAGCGGGTTGCTTTTTCCCTGCGGACGGAATTGCAGCGGTTTTTGCCCGTTTTTTTAAATCCGAGTGGTTTTCTGTGTGCCCGTAGGACCGATTTTCTCAATTAAACGTTTCATTTTTCATAACACGGATAACTGTAGGTAGCTTTGCCGGAAATTCATTCGGGATGAAGGCGAAGACACATATGACCCTGGCTGCGGCTCTTATTGCTGCCGCGGTTTCCTGCGCTCCTCAGGCGCTGCTGTACAGAATGGGCAAGGCGCGGCCCGAAGCCAGGATTGCGATGGCCGCGGACAGGGTGCAGAAGGACACGGTGCCAGCGGGGGTGCCGGAACACGATACCCTCGTGATAAGGAACGTCGACGGCCGCGATATGATAATAATGAAGGCCATACGCGATGATGACGGCCAGATGGTGGCCAACCAGGTCATAGATGCCGCCTATGTCACCGCACGCTTCCGCAATGTGGCGGAGCGCCAGGGGAAAGTGGATATCGAATTCCAGGTCATTGTCCCACGAAGCCTGCAGGAAGGACGGTGGCAATTGAGATATACCCCAGCCCTGTATATGCTCCAGGACAGCCTGCTTCTGGACAAGGTGGTGATAACAGGCGGACAGTACCGCAGGCGTCAACTTCGCGGATACCAGCAGTATCAGCGTTTCATCGACAGAATCATTACCGACAGCACGAAACTGATACATACACGCGCTCTCGAGATATTCATAAAACGCAACATACCGGCTCTTTACGCCTTCCGCAACGACACCACCTTCGTCTCTGACGAACAGTTCGGATCGGTATTCGGCGTAGGTGAGGCCGAGGCCATCGAGCACTATACCGACAAATTCGCCACAAGGCTGAACGACAGGAGGATAGCCAGCCGGGACAGGATGTTCCACAGATTTGTGAAGGCCCCGATAATAGTGGACGGGATACGTCTGGACACCGTTCTGACGAACAGCCGTGGAGACTATGTCTACAATTACGTCCAGCCGGTGCGTACACGGCCGCGGTTGAAGAAGGTGGAGATAGTGATGTCAGGTGAAATATACGAGCAGGACGTCAAGGTTTGCGACATTGCTCCGAGCGAACCTCTGGACTTCTACATCAGTTCGCTGTCGGCCTTCGTCGATGACCGGCAGAGGTATGTCACCAAGGTGATTGAACGGCGTGCCGAGGCCAATGCCGTCCACAACATATGCTTCGAAAGCGGCAGGTCCGCAATCAATCCTTACCTTGGCGGCAACGGCCGTGAAATAGAAGCGATTAAGAATGAATTGCGTGGGCTGGTTGCGGACAGGGTTTTCGACCTTGACAGCGTGATTGTCACCGCTTCCGCCTCACCCGAAGGCGCTTACGCCGGCAATTCGGCTCTTTCCGACCGCAGGGGTGCTGGCGTGGCCGACTTCTTCAACCGTTTCCTGAAGTTCCAGAGGGATTCGCTCAGGCGCGAGGAAGGGGTGCACATAAACGTTGACAGGGAGTATGCTCCGGGACGGAAGGAGGGCTTTGCGGCCGTTCCTTTCATAAACCGCCGCCTGGCGGAGAACTGGCCCGGCCTGGATGCTTTCGTAGAAGAAGACACGGTGATGACGGATGCCCAGAAAAGTGCATACAAGGCCATCAGACAGATTCAGGATGCGGATGCGCGCGAACTGCGGATGAGGGAAGAACCGTGGTACGCCTATGTAAGGGACAAGGCATATCCTTCACTGCGGACTGTGCAGTTCCATTTCTATCTCCATAGGAAGGGAATGGTCAAGGATACGGTCCATACAACTGAACCGGATACGGTCTACAGGGCCGGAGTCCAGGCAATCAGGGACAGGGACTACGAGAAGGCGGCCCTGCTGCTGGGACCGTACAACGATTACAATGCGGCGGTGGCGTACTGTGCCCTGGACAGGAACAGGAGCGCAATGGCTATACTCGAGTGCTGCGAGGAATCGGCGCAGGTGGATTATATGCTGGCTCTGCTGTATTCCAGGGAGGGTAATGACCGTGAAGCGGTCCGCAAATACCTTGAGTCCTGCAAGCTGAATCCGCAGTATGTTCACAGGGGTAATCTGGACCCTGAAATATCAAGACTGATCACACAATATCAACTCCAGGAAAAACTTACTCAAACCGAACAACTATGAACAAGAAAATTTTCTTTACATTATGCCTGATGCTGGGCGTAATGTCCTGTGCAAAGGAAAATCCGAATGCACCGGTGCGGGAGACATCTCCCGTAAGTTTCACACTTTCCGACCGCAATGCCGTCAGCGTGAAATCCACGTCTGCATCCCCGGTGGAAACGCAGGTCAACAACTATCAGATATTCGTTTTCAACGAGGACGGAACGTTGGATGTTTCCGGATATATGAACGGAGCCGGGCCCATTACGCTGGACTGCTCCATCGGGAGAAGCAAAAGGATATTCGCCCTTGCGAACCATAGGGAGAACATTACGGCGAAGATAGCGCGTGAGAGCGATTTGGACGCTGTCGTATCCAATCTGTATGACAATGACTTTGCCAAGGGTATGGTGATGTCAGGAGGGCGGGATGCCGATTTGCTCGGGGCCGGAGATCCGGTTTCCATCGGCGTTGACCGTCTGGTTGCAAAAGTCAAGATAGATAAGATCACAAACAATCTGAACCCTTCGCTGGGAAAACTAACGATAAACGGCATCTATTGTATAAACGTGTGCGGTGACGCTCCTATAGTTCCGGATCCGGCATATCAGGCGAAGACCTGGTATAACAAGCGCAAATATGTCAAGGAGCCCACATATACAGCTGTCAATACCCTGATTTCCGATACCGGAGTGGGTGCATCGGTCAAGAACAGCGAGTCCTATGCCGCCAGCCATTGTTTTTACGTTTATCCCAACAACTGCACCGTCGATTCTTCTGAAGAAACCTTTTCTGCACGCTTTACACGCCTGGTTATAGATGCCACAGTGGAAAACGACAAGGACAGGTCAGGAAAACAGGTGACGAACAGGTATTATGCCATAGACCTTGTGGTCAAGGAAGACAACGGTACCGTGACGCCCTTGGAGAGAAACAAACTTTATCATATCACGGGCTTGGACATACGCAGACTGGGCTCTTTGAATCCCGACCAGCCCATAGTGCTTGAATCATTCCAATACAGCATCAGCGTGAATGACTGGGGGACAGGCTTTGACAAGGATGTTGAAATCTGACGTATGAGGAACAGTGTGGTCATATCCCTTCTTTTTTGCCTGTTTGCAGTTTCCTGCGGCAAGGATTATCCTATGCCGGCAACAGGAGATTCAGAGGCGGAAATCGGCATATGCCTGCGTTTCGGTTCCAGCAAGTCCTCTGTGGCAGGTGGTGAGGTGGAACAGATAAGGAACGTGTGCATCGGGGTGTTTGACGAGAACGACAATCTGGAACTCTTTTCCAGAATGACGGCCGAGGAAATTGACGAAGGCCTTTCCACGCAGTTGTCGGTGACTGTCGGCCCGAAAACCGTACACGCCGTAGCCAATGTATCGGAGGCCCTGGCTGAAAATCTCGCAAAGGCTTCCGGTAAGGCGGAGTTCTTGTCTGCCGCGACGGTTCTGGACAGGGACAATGTCGTGACGGCAGACGGTACGTTTCTGCTGATGCACGGCAGCATAGACGGGAATGACTCTGTGATTGAGGTGGCGCCGGCGGGGCCGGAGGGAATGACCTCGTGCTCCGTCCTCCTGGAACGTTTGGTTTCCAAGGTGTGCCTGTACAGGATAGTCAACAGCATTTCCGAACCTCTAATATGGAAGGAGGCCGGTATCGCTGTCACAGCCATCTTCCTGATGGATGCAAACGTCTGGGACTGCATAGGGGAGGGATTGCGCCTGCAGCCTTCTTATGCGGACTGGAAGGGAATATCCCTGCTCGGTGATTCCGTGGTGGACTGCAATCTGGCCTATGGGAAGTCATACGATAAGACGCCCTTCACCTACTATGCATACTCCGGTAATGGAGGCAAGGTGACCTATTTGTGCCTGGAGACAGTACTTTCGAAAGGCGAGGCACGCAAAAAATGCTATTACAGCATTCCAATCGAGGATATTGAAAGGAACAGACTGTATAATATCAAGAGTATAACCATAAAAAGCGCGGGAACGGACAATCCGGGTGAACGGCACAGTTACGATTATGTGAGCGTGGACCTCGAAGACGACATCTGGGACGACGGCGAAAATACGTTTCTGGAATATTGAATGTTATGAACAAAGCACTCTTCATCTTTCCGCTTGCATTGACGTTGGCCTCCTGCAGTGTGCTGGAGGACAGAGGAGCGTGTCCGTGCTGGGTCAGGGCCGACGTCAGCTGCATCGACCCGATAAAGACAAACGAGCCCTTTGACGGCATCACGTTGCTTTTCGAGAACGACAACGGTTTTTCATGCAGTGACGAAATCACTTGCGAAGATCTGGACAGTTCCAGCGTGAAGACATATACAGTACCGAGGGCGCTTACCGACATAGTTGCCTTGAGCGGCAATGGAGATGCCTCCGTCGATGGCTGTCTTTTTCTTCCGATGAAGGAATGCGACGTTTATCCGGCATTTTACAGCTGGCATCGCAGAAGCGATCTTTTGGGCGAGGAGGCCACTGTGAAACCGCTTCCGCACAAGCAGCACTGTGTCATCCATATTGCCCTGACGGATATGTTCCGTCCGGAAAACGGAGACCTGTACATACGCATCAGCGGGGAGGTGGAAGGAATAAATCTCTATACCCTGCGCCCCGTGGAAGGTGTCTTCAGCGTGGAAATGCCTGTAGGCACTGACGGAAAGGCGGATGCCACGGTGCCGCGTCAGTATCCCTGGAATAATCTGACGGCATCCGTATGGCGGAACGGAGAGAAGATATCCGATACGAACCTTTCACTTCTTATGAAGGATGCGGGATATGATTGGGACAAAGAGGATCTGGATGACATCTCCCTTGCAATAGAGAACTTCTACATAGAAGGGAAGGTTGAAATCTGTCCTTGGGACAGTGTTATGGAAGGCGATATCATTATTTAGAACCGAAACAGATGAAAAACGGTATTGTAAATTCGCTTGCGGTGATGACGGCCGTCATCTGCGTGGGAACAGGATGCTCTCGACAGCGTCCGGATGATGGGCGGTATCTTGCTCTGAAATTCGTGGTGGACGGATACGACAATGTGTGCTGGAGCAAATCTTCCGTAGTGAGCGCTTCAGGGGCGGAGACGATGATTTCCGACTGCAACATCTGGATATTTGATGCCGGCGGCAATTTCCTGCTTCACGAGTTCTGTCCGTGCAGGGACTCGAGGCCGGACATCGAGAAACTCTTCCCCGTGAATGATGACACGTACCATCTCTATGTGGTCACGAATGCCGGCGTGGATTTGGCTTTCCCAGCGGAATCGGAAGATGGGATGGCTGCCCTTAAGGTTGACTTCGATTATGGCCGATTCGACAGTTTGGGCATACCCGCAGCCGGACAGGGCATTTATTCCCCCGGGAAAAGCACTGAATTCCATCTGAAGCGTCTTGCAGCAAAATATGTGATTTCCATATGGGATGCCACCGCCGGAGGTGCAAAACCCTATGAATTCCGTTTCAGCGGCCCGGACGGAAAGGTTGTGTGCCGCAATCTTGCAAAGGCCGTGTCTCCGTTTTCCATCTCCAAGGCTTTGCCCGGGGACGTGTACGACAATGGTTCCGACGTCGAATTCCTTTCCGGTGAGGAGTTGGATGCCATAGACAGCGGAGAAAGTGTGGAAAAGACGCTGTATCTGCTGGAGAATGTATGGGGTGGCAACAGTAGGGCCGGTGACGTGGAATCAGGAGCATCCTGCGCCAGCTATCTGGAAATCACGGGGAACGCCCGCGTTGATGCGGAGATCGGCGGAGCAGGAGGTATGTCCGGATACTGTTGGGACAAAGTGACCTGCAGGTATGTCTTCGGCTCGAGGGCGGATGAAAGCGGTGAAGACGGAGTCAGGCGCAATACCCTCAACAGCCTGTCCCTTTCGGTCACGAACGGCATTCTGGACCATTGTGACGGATGGCACGTTGCCACTGAAAACCTCGTTTTTGACGGTTCGATGGAATTCACGCCGTCAACGGAATTGGGCATCAGGGACAATGATGCTGTGTCGTTCCAGGCTGTCCCCAAGGATCGTTGGGGGCGCAATGAAGGCATTGAATACACCCTGGATCTGCCGTCGTCCCTGTCGGATTTGACGGTGAAGTACAGAAAATCGCCTGAAGATGGCTGGCAGCCGTATGTACGCGGCGGAAGCGATTCGCATCTTGTCGGGTCCAACCAGTTCCTTCTGCAGAATTTCTCGCCTGACGAAAGAAAGGATTTCAAGGAAAAGATCGTTTTCCGCTCATCTGACGGGACAGCTTTCTCGACCTTGCCGCTGAACGTTAACAATGCTAAAGGGAAATACCTTTTTCAGGTAGACAGGGGCCAGGGATATCAAACGTTGGACCGGTTGGTGCTGTCTCCGGACGGGCTGCCGTTCTACGGCACCGTTCTTGGTGAGTCCGAGGCCCGCTTCAGGGGCATAAGAATTCCTTTCTGCGAAGAACGGTTCAATGTCAGCTGCAATGCGGAAGACGGGCAGACGGGCTGGCTGCGGACAGAATCTGCTGCACGCGACGGTGGCAGGACCGTTTCCGCTTCCTACGATGCAATGTTTTTGGAAAATCCCGGGGACGGCTATCGCATCTTTTCGGATACCAACATCGGAGAAACCCGCTCCGGAACCATCACAGCGACATTTCCGTCATATCTTGGCCAGCAGAATACAAATGTACAGGTGTCACAGATAGGCTTGCAGAGCAGTTTCGGGATAAGGTTCGGCTATTATGGCGGTGAGGTGCAGGCACTGCAGGATTTCAAATCTGCATCGGAACGGATTTGGAATGAGCGGTATGCGGCGGAGCACAAGGCAAAGAATTGGAACAATCCTACCGAATACAGGTTTCCGGCAGATGGCGACCATATAGAGTTCGGAATAAGGATGGAGTTGAAGGCGAAATTGAAGGTTACCGGATATGAAGGGGCTGTTGATATGGGCGTGTCGTACATTGTAAAGGCAGAAATATCGAAACGCGGTCACGACACCCTGTATGATTTCAGCTGGCCTTCAACCATTGAACCGGGAAATATTCAGGTGAGCTACAATGATGTCGTGAACGAACGGAAATGGCCGCTGACAAAGGAGGCTTATCTGGAAATAACCGATTTCGACGTGAGGCCCTATATGGATAATGAAGACTTTATCAGAGTCGAATGTGACGAAGAGGGTCTGTTCTATCTGAGTTATCTTGACGAATGCCTGGAAACAATCAGGAACCGTCCCGTGAGCCTGCATTATAATCACAACGGAGTATATACCATTGACTATCTGACCATTACTTCTTATACCGATTTCAGCCTCAGACCCCAGCTTGACCTGAGCACGATATATAGCCTGTATGGTGAAGAGGTTGCAGACATCCATCTGGAATTATAGCGGGTGTAAAATATACGTTTATTCGGAAAAATAATTATATTTGAGGTCGATAGCCCTATTGCGCGTCACCGGCCTCGAATATGGACAGCTCCGGAAAAACGTTTGAAAAGGCGAACTGCAGGCAGATCAGTTCCGAAAAGCCAGGGTTCAGGCAACTCAGGCAGACTCTGCACGTATCCCCCGACAGGAATAAGCAAGAATGCGAATGCACTTTTTGCGGCGCACGGATAAGCCCGGGGGAGACGGAGTGTGAAGAATGCGGTATGCCTGTTGCCGGCTTGAAATGCCCGGTATGTGGCGCCGTCAGCCATAATTCTTTCTGTGTCAAGTGCAATACTCCTCTAAACAGGATGGCTCAGATGGCCGTCGAAAGGGCGAAACAGGACCCGAAGTTCCAGGAGGTGTGCCGTCTGGTTGAAAAAGCCGGGCAGCTCAGAGAAAAAATGAAGGTTTCCGGGAAGGTTCACGTCGCCGATGAAGGCGAACGTGCCTTGCTTGAACTCCTGGGAGGCTCCGTGGAATTCACTCAGACAAATGAGGATATAAGCAGGGAGTATGAACAGACAGTCCAGGATATAGACAAACTTTTTTCTGAGATGCTCCCTCCCGCGGGCAGCACCCCGCAACAGCAGCAGAACTACTATTCCGCAAGACATATCTGCGTTACCACAATCACGGAAAACCGGGTGACGGTAAAGACCCCCGTTGCCTGGATATGCAACTATTGCGGTTGCAGGCACAATCAACCCAGCGAGTGCGCGGAGCCGTACCTTGGTGGTACCTGGGTGTATGAAACGTCGGAGGTTGTGGAACGCAACATCACCAAAGAAATCAAAACAGAAGAATAATGACAGACATTGACAACAAGCCTCAGGGCACAGCGGTTGCCCCTCAGGGGACTGCGGTTGCCCCCCAAGGCACGGCAGTTGCTCCTCAGGGTACGGCAGTAGCTCCTCAAGGCACTGCGGTTGCTCCCCAAGGCACGGCAGTAGCTCCTCAAGGCACTGCGGTTGCTCCCCAAGGCACTGCAGTTGCTCCTCAGGGTACTGCAGCCGCCCCTCAAGGCACTGCTGCAGGCAGTGGCACGGAAGCCAACCTTTACGTGCAGGATGACGGCACGATCCTCAAACTCTACAATCCTGGCTTCAAGTGCAATGCCAAGGTCCTGGAGAAAGTCAGGGGACTTAAGGGCAAGGGTTTTGTCGTTGACCTTATCGATTATGGCACGAAGTCCGTTGATGGGACGATGAGGGACTTTGAACTGATGCAGAACTATCCGCTCGGAGCCGCTTCCAAATATGACCTGAAGGGCAATGCGGATGCCATAACAAGAATTCTGGTAAAGACTGCTCTATGTCTCAAGGCCTGTCACGACGCGGGGTTCATCCATAAGGACATAAAACCCGCAAACATTCTCATAAGGGATAAAAAAACGTGGGATTGTGTACTTTGCGACTTCGGAATCGCCGATGTCCTCGAGAAAGGTGGGAAGGTCTCTACGCTTCAGAACCGCACGCCCATATATGCTGCCCCTGAAGCCTATGATCCTTCCAATGTGGTCTTCATAGACGGACGGTACGAGTGCACGCTCACTCCCGCTTCCGACTATTTCTCCCTTGGTATGACGGCGCTCGCGTTGTGGTTCGGGGAGGGTAATTACCGCAAACGCGAGGCGGAACTCGCCATCGAGAAGAAAAACGGAAACATTAAGGTTTCCAAGGATATTCCCCAGCCTCTCAACAAGATAATACGGGGCCTTCTGGTATGTGATCCGGCCCGCAGGTGGGGATGCGACGAGATTACCAGGACAATGAAGGGTGAGGATGTCCCCGTATATGAGGGCGGCCTTAACATAGTGTTCAACGGAGAGAAGCACCAGATTGCCCAAACACTCCCGGAGCTTGCGGCGCTGATGCTGAAGGATCCGGTGCTTGCGAAGAAATATCTGTATACGGGAATGGTGTCCAAGTGGTTGGAGAAGAATCCCGAGGTGAAGATACAGGTGGATGATATCGTCGAGAAACAGTTTCCGAAAGACGAGACAAGCGGCTTCCTGTGCGCTCTGCACGTGCTCAATCCCCTGTATGATATCAACTTGTGCTGCGATCCGTCAGATCCGGACTATGCAATGACTGGAGAAAGCATAGGCCGGAAACTCAACGAGGCCTATGAAATCTATTATGGAAGGTTCGGAGGTGACGCCAACCGTATGTTAAAGGAATGGGACAGCGATTGTGCCTCACATTTCCGCGGCTCCGCCATAGCCTACAGGCTGATCAAAAGTTTTACCGGATATTCGCCGAAAAGCTACCTTGTATGGGTGCTTTCCAATAAGGGGTCAAGGTTTACGGAACAGATAAAGTGGATCAGATACTGTCTTGATTTCGACAGTATGGACAATCAGAAGAAGGCCGGACCGAAGGACAGGGAATATCTGGAGCAGACCGCTATGATGAAAACCATAGCAGGTTTCGGTCACAAGCCCACATATGGGAATATAAAGGAAAGTGCCGGAGTGAGGGGATGGCTCGCTGTCCAGTACCACGAGGACCCCAATGCCGACCTCAAGCCGAAATATGCCTACGAAAAGCTTCTGGAACAGTATCTGCTGGAATATAACCGTCTGTTCCCCGGCACCAGGCCGTATAACAGGTTTGTCAGTGCCCGGAGCATGGCGGCAGATACGGCTGTCCAGGCAAAGAAAGGGGCTGGCCCTCTTGTCCGCAGGAGTCTTATTCTGAGGGTGCTTGGCCTGCTTCTCGTCGGTATCCCTGCCATATATCTTGTCATCAGCGCAATAAAACTTGTCATCACCTATCCCGACGTGGATGTCAGCAACATTACTTTCGGGTGGACCTTCGCCATCATAGGCATAGTGCTGGGAATCATACTGTTCGTAACTGATTTTGGAAGCTTGACCGGAGCGATAGTATGCGGACTCATAGCCAGCGCCATACTGTTGGTAGTGGTGAAACTGCTCGGATCCTACATAGCGTGGATATATGCAGCCGTGGTAATCGCATTGGTGATAATGTATCTGGTTATGGTCGTCTTTGCCGGCAGGAGCGGCAGAATCAACAAGTTCAACGGAAATCCCGGATTTATGGAACTGACCCTTGAACCTCTGTACTTTGCCTTCAACGATGAGGACGCATTTACTTCATCGCTCGACGCATACATTGATGACAGTGCCATCGACAAGTTCAAGAGCAACATCAAACGCCGTTTGAAGAT
Organism: Bacteroidales bacterium; assembly: GCA_024401635.1. Classification (GTDB taxonomy): domain Bacteria; phylum Bacteroidota; class Bacteroidia; order Bacteroidales; family UBA932; genus Cryptobacteroides. The sequence goes on along the minus strand of JAKSKP010000025.1, from coordinate 9,280 downwards.
CATGCTGATTTTCGTGGCGGTGTTCTGGGCCCTTATGTTTGCCCAGGCATATTTCAACAAGCGCGTCAGCCTGCCTGACACGATGGAGAACGCGATACAGATCAACACGAGACATAGGGGGATAATCCATGATTAAATGCAGCAAATGCGGTACCGATAACCGCGACAAAGCCCTTTTCTGCAAGAAATGCGGCGCTTCGATAGAAAAGCCTGCCGATAGAAGGGAAGGTTTTTACTGCAAGGAGTGTATTGAGGGTACTCTTACAAAGTTCCAGCAGAGGCTCAAGATTGCAGCTCACCTCCAGACCGCCGGCACGGGTGCGCGCGTGGGACTGGACTGTCTGATTCTCGGTCCTCAGGGAAGCGGCAAGAAATTTGTCGCAGAAGAAGTGATACGTTTGTTGGAGTCGGCCAAACTTGTCAGAAAGGACAGGATAGAGAGAGTGGACACGGCCGATTATGATTCCTGGGCGGAGGACCTTGATGAAAACCTCAAGAAACTGGAGGGAGGAGTTCTGCTTGTCACGAATGTCCACAAGATGTTGTGCGAGGCCGGCTCTTCCGATATGACTTATCTGGATTCCCTTTTTGCGAGGATGAAGAACGCTTCCGTCAAAATGCCGATTGTCATAATGACGGGTCTTTTACTGGACGTGGAGAGCTATCTGGAGCATAATCACGACGTAGCCAATTTGTTTGAATTCACATTCAAGCTTAAGGATATTGATGAACGCGGGCTTGCCGGCCTTACATCCACAGTGCTGAAGGAGAGGTTTATGATAGGCATCAGTGCGGATGCGGTCGAGAAGCTCAAGGCCAGATATGAATGGCTGTCCCGCCTTGGAGGAGGCACTTACGGCAACGGCCATCTTGCCGTGACCATGGCGGAGGAGCTTGCCACAAATATGTTCAACAGGGGTGCCGACAAATGCGTCGGCCCCGAGGACATAACCGGTGAAATCTTCATCCCGCGCAGCGAGGAGGAAATATGGGAAGATCTGAACAAGTTCGTCGGCCTTGAGAATGTCAAGGCGGAAATCCGCAAGATTGCCGGAAAGATTCACGAAGCCAGAGAAGACGGAGGGGAGAATGCTGACGTAAGGATCAAGGACCATTACGTGTTCATAGGAAATCCTGGAACGGGCAAAACTACCATCGCGAGAAAATTCGCCGAGATACTCGCAGCCGTCGGAGCCCTGCCCAAGGGCCAGCTGATAGAGGTTGCCGGTACCGATCTCATCTCGGATGTGGTCGGCGGAACGGAAAGGAACGTCAAGGAGTACGTCGAGAAGGCTATGGGCGGCGTGCTGTTCATTGACGAGGCATACAGTATGTCGAAGAACAGTTTCGGAATGTCCGGCATAGATACGCTGGTACCGCTTCTGGAGAACCGCAGGGGAGAATTCGTGTGCATAATCGCCGGCTACAAGAAAGATATGGGGGATTTCCTGAAGCAGAATTCAGGTCTGGCATCACGCTTCAACAAAAATATCGAATTCCCGGACTACAATCCGGCCGAACTCGAGAAGCTGTTTCTGGGCAATGCAAAAAAGGAAGGCTTCCGCCTTACCGACGATGCCGCCGAGAAACTTCATATCCCGATGGAACAGATGTACAACCGCAGGACCGACCTGTTCGGCAACGGACGTGACGTGCGCAATTTCTTCTTCGCTGCAGTGGAGAGGAGGAACAAGAGGCTCGAGGATATGGACCGTGAAGCCAGAAAGGCGGAAGGCAAGATGCTTACCTACGAGGATATTGTCGGGAAGGAGGCGACCCAGGAGGTCAACATCAGTGATATTCTCGCCGAACTCGATCAGCTGGTGGGCCTTGAAGGGGTGAAAAAAGACCTCAAACTGCTGGCTGCGACAATCGTCCAGGAGCAGAGAAAGGCCATGCGCAAGGGTGTTACCCCTGTCATCCCCGTTGACCATTATATGTTCCTTGGCAACCCCGGTACTGGCAAAACCACTGTTGCAAGGATGATGGGAAAGATTTTCAAGAGCCTGGGCGTTCTCCCTTCAGACGACGTTCTGGAGGTGAACCGTGACGCCCTCATTGATCAGTATCAGGGCGGAACCGCTCCGAAAACGAGGGATGTTGTCATGCGGGCGCTGGGTGGTGTTCTGTTCATAGATGAGGCATACAGCCTTAGCAATGGCCGCGGAGACAGTTTCGGTCAGGAGTGCATAAACACGCTTGTCCCGCTGCTTCTGAACAATAAGGGCAAATTCGTCTGCATCGTCGCCGGATATACCAGGGAAATGACGGATTTCATGGCCACCAATTCCGGTCTTGCCTCCCGTTTCCCGAAAAAGATAACGTTCAGCGATTACAACGGTCCGCAACTTATGAGCATTTTCCAACGTCTTGTGGCCAAGAATGAGTTCAAGCTCACTGATGAAGCTGCCGGCCGCGCCGCCGAAATATTCGACGCCATGTATGCCAACAGGGATGCCAATTTCGGCAATGCGCGTGAGGTTGGCAACTTCTTCGGTTATGTGCGGGATAATCACAATGTCCGGCTGCTCGAAGCTATCGACGTTACGGAAGAGATGGAGGTAACCATTACGCTGGAAGATATCAACGCCGCCGCTGCGGCACTCTAATACTGATGAAGATATGAAATGTCCATATTGCAAGGAAATTGTCGATGATGACAGCCTGTACTGCGATCAGTGCGGGAAGGAATTTTATTTCTGCCCTGAATGCAGAGTGCCGAAAAGGGGAACGGAGTGTCCTGTATGCGGCAGTACGCTTATAGATGGCTTGTCTTTCTTCAAACCTGCCGCTACGGTGCAGCCACAGCCTGTGCAGCCTCGTCCCGTCCAACCACAGCCTGCCCGTCCCGTTCAGCCACGGCCGGCAGACATTCCACAGGGCACTGCTGTAAGTCCTCAGTCCGTGAAGCCTTCAATTCTGTCCGGCTCGGGGATGCAGATAACGCTCAAGGCCGGTCCGTTCGGCCGGACAAGCGGAGTTTATCCGGAATTCTCCACCTCCGGCTATGTTTCTGGCCGTCACGGGGAATTCATAGAGACGCCTGACGGATGGAATGTCCTGGATTACGGCAGCACGAACGGGACCTTTGTCAACGGTGTCCGCATAGCTCCCGGCGTTCAGACACCGCTCAAGCGCGGCGACAGCCTCAAGATTGCAACCCTGACATTTACAGTACAATGAGACTCCAGATAGAGGCATATAGCGACAAGGGTCGCGTGAGGGACAACAATGAGGATATGCTGTCAGTTGGCGGGTATCTGGTAAGGGACGATTCCACAGAACTGGCAATTGAAGTTCCCGAGGACGGCAAGTTCCACCTTCTGGTGTCCGATGGAATGGGTGGACACGAAAAGGGCGAATATGCCAGCGAGTACCTTCTGCAGAATGTGGCCGCATTTTTTGATGAGACTGCATTTGCTTCGGAGGAGACTTTTCCAGCCCTTTTCGGAGAGAAGGTGCGTCAGGTCAGTGACAGCCTTAACGAAATGTCTTTGCGTGAGGGACAGCAGCATCCTATGGGTTGCACTCTCACTGGCGTCGTTTGGGTGAAAGGACATATGTTCGTGGTCAATTCAGGTGACAGCCGTACATACCGTTACCGTAACGGCCGTCTGACGCAGCTCACCACAGATGACAGCGAACGCGGAATCTCGGGGAATCCGGATGCCAGCAAATTGCTTCTGAACTGTGTCGGAGGAGGCTGTCAGGGTCTGCTCAGGACAGAGGATATTACCGACAGGCTTATGGACGGGGATATGATTCTTGTCTGCTCTGACGGACTTGTCGATGAGGTTTCCGAGGAGGAAATCGTACAGATTCTCAAAACCGAGTACCAGCCGGCCACTGCCCTTGTCGAAAGGGCGAAGGACAACGGCGGGCACGATAATATTTCCGTTATAGTCTCCGTTGTCGGAGACGGGATGTTCGCGCCGGAACCAGACGGCGAGGATGCCGACGATGACGGACGTTTTGATGCATGGGCTTAAAATACAGTGACTTATGAAATATATAATCAGCGTATCTTTCAGTTTGTTGGTTTTCCTTCCTTTGTTCTTCCTGCTCAGGATGACCGTAGGCCGTCCGTATGAAAGAATCGACGATTCCGCCTGGGAGTGGAAGATGGGAAAACGGACGGCGCATTTCCTTGCGGAGGGTAAAAATAAGGATTCCAAGAGTTCCGGGAACAGTGTACTTGTGGACTGGGGCAACGGCTCCAGAAGTTGGGTGGAAAGGAATAGCCTCCCTCATTATTACAAGCTTCATCGTCTTGACACCGATTCCAAGGCCCTGATTTCGTCAGAGTCTGTCGAGGGATATATAGTAGGGAAGTCATTGAATGAAATTGAGGAGTCTTTGGCATATGCGGGCGAATACAAGGGCAATAAGATAACTTTTCCCGTGAAGGTGCTAACCAAGGGGGAGCCACTTTCGACCGATGCTGTCACCGTAACCTTCAAGGACAGCGTGGCAACAGCCGTAGACTATACCCAGGCAGTGGACAGCACGGCTTTGCTCTACTCTTATGTCCCCGGTTTGTTCTTCTTCATAGACAGGGGAATCAGAGCTCCTCAGAACAATTATTACGGTTCGAATCTGGAGGAGGAGACCGTAAAGAAGAAATACCATTTCGGTGACTTTACCGTCAAGGTGGTGTCGTTCCTGTTGAAACTCGGCCTGGCGCTTCTCGTGCTTGCGCTCTTTTTGGCCGCTCCGTTCCTGATCGTACTTCCTCTGGCGATATTGGCGATGGATATTTTCGACAATTGGATAGGCATCCTGATAGGGATAGCGCTCGAAGTGCTCGTTTTCATTGTATATGCGGGTGTTTTCCTTGTTTTCTTCACGCTCCATCTGTGGCCTATGCTTATAGTGGGCGCGATATGTGCAGTCCTGACGTCACTGTTCTACAAGTACGACATGTATTATTAGACAGATTGTGCAATGTACTCGATAAGGCTCTCGTTCTCAAAAACAGGCGAATCCCTTACAGGACGCAGCAAATGGTGGGGGGCTCCTGACCTTCCTGCGGATTCCCCTTATCCTGTCGTGCACTGCGTCGAAGATGGCGATGAGTGGGACGAACCGCTGACTTTCCTATGCCAGATACGCTGCGGGGACATTGCGGCTCTCGATCCTGACAATCTGCTTCCGCATGCGGGAATGTTGTATTTCTTCGCTGCGGTGGACTATTTTATGGGAATGGACTGTCCGTTGTTCACGCCTATGGGGCAGTGGCCGGACGAATTGGTAAGAATTATGTACAGTCCATCCTGTGACGGTCTGGAACCGTACGAGATGACCTGGGACAAGACGGGGGAGTCTGTGTTCCTGCCAGCCGAAAAACTCGATTTCGAGTCCTGTGGAGAATGTGAGGAGGGCTTCAAACTGCTGGGGAGGCCATATCTGACGGAAATAAACGAAATTTATGACGATGATTATGTATCGGTACTTCAACTTGACGAAAATGATGACTGGGGTCTTCGTTTCTATGATTGTGGCATGCTCTGCCTGCTCATGCGGCGTTCACAACTCGTCGGGCGCGACTGGGAAAGCGCATTCGGCTATCTGCACTCCTTCTGATACTGTTGAATATGGAATTGCTATGGATAATTTGAAGAAACTTGAAAAGATATTCACCTCTATGGTGGAGAATCACGACACTTTCGGAGCATTCTGGAAGAATCTTCCCCTGGGAAGGGAAGCCTTTGCACTGATGACGGACGAGATGCCTCTGCGGCTAAAGGGAGAGCTCACTCCATATACGCGTATCATTCTGCTCAACAATATGTTGTCTTGTATGCCGGAGAGGGATTGCGCCCGCTTTATGAAAAAAGTGCGCGATTATCAGATGAGCTTGTTTCCGCTTATCGGCCCGGAGGATATAGAGGAGGATATGGATATCGACGGATATACGGGTGACCCCGACAAATATGTTCACGCATATACCCCGGACGATTTGAAGAAGGCCGCCAAGAGAACGGATGATTACCTCAATCCGAAAATTACTATGGAACAGTGGTGTGACACTTACGGCGTAATTCTCAGATTCGACCCTGTCGAAAGATCCGAAAAATGGGAAAAATGCATTTACGACGTCGAGGCCGAATGTGACAGAAAACTCAAGGGAGAGCCTAGAAGGATGGGATTCTGCTATTCGTATTGGAGCACCAAGAAAGCTGTACTTGCAAAACACGGCATTGACTGGTCAAGCCCTTCTGCGATGAATCCCCACGTTATGTTCGACTAGCAGCCGGCCAGCCAAAGCACCTATCCACTTCGGGAACAATATCTCATGTCAAAACGTTCCCGAAGTGGATAGGTGCTTTGGCTGAATCATAGAAGGACTATCAGGGCCTGGGCAATGAATACGCGCAGGAAGATTGTCAGCGGATAGACTGTGGCATAAGCGGCGGCCGGGTTGTCGTTGTCCAGGATGGAGTTGGCGTAGGCAAGGGCGTTGGGATTGGCCGCCGCGCCGCACAATGTGCCGACGTTGCCGGCGAAGTCCATATGCAGCAGTTTCTCGTTGACGATGCCCATTATCAGCAACGGTACGGCTGCGAGCAGCACGGATATGCCGGCCCACTTGAGCCCCTGCATGCAGAAGACAGTTTCCACGAAGTTTTCGCCGACACTGTATCCCAGTGACGCGAAAAAGAAGGTTATGCCCATCTGGCGAAGCATGAGATTGGCGGCGCGGGTAGTGTATGTGGTTATGTGCAGCCTGGGTCCGAACGCCCCCATCAGTATGCCCATTATTATGGGACCTCCGGCAATGCCCAGCTTGACCGGTGTGCTCATCCCAGGGATGAAGAAAGGTACGCTGCCCAGCAGCACTCCGAGGAATATGCCGGCCAGAAGAGGTATGAGACGGGGCTCGTCCAGTCTGGCCTCCTCGTTTCCCACGAACTTGCCCATTGCCTTTATCCTGCCTTCGTCACCCACTACGGTAAGCCTGTCCCCGAACTGCAGAACGGTGTCCGCATTGGGGACCAGAGTGATGCCGGCCCTGTTGATGCGGGTGATGTTTACGCCGTATTTGTTCCTGAGTTTCAATTTGTTGAGGCTTTCTCCGACTACTTCGTCCTTGGTCACGCGCAGATGGCGGCTTACCAGATTGCTGTCTATGACGTTCCAGTCGATGTCGGGCCTGTTCCAGTCTTTTTCCTGTTCGTGGCCGAAAAGCACTCCCAGTTTATGGATGTCCTCCTTGTCGCATATCAGCAACAGTCTGTCCCCATCCCGTATCACGGTGTCGGAAACGGGAATCTCCACAGCCCCGTTCCTCCATACCCTTGAGATAACGAAATGGAATTCGCTGGAAGACACTATGTCGTGTACCTGGCGTCCGAAGATTTCGGAGTTGGACACCATTACTTCGGTTACGGCCGTGTATTTGTCCCCTTCCTTTCCGGAACTTGCCGCCACGGAACGCGGGAACATCGATTTCATTATGACGACACACAGGATGACACTCAATATGCTGAAAGGATAGGCCACAGCATATGCTGCGCCTACTGAATTGGCTGTGTCCAGCGCGGAGGGGTCAAGGTCGAGGACCGTCTGCTGCGCCGCTATGAGCGAAGGTGTGTTGGTGACGGCACCCGACAGCAGGCCTACCGTCTCCGGAACGGGCATATGGAATGCATATGAGGCTCCGACCGCCATGGCCGATGCCAGTATGATAGAGCCGACGGCACTCAGCGTCAGCTTCAAACCGCCTTTTCTCAAAGATGAGAAGAACCCCGGACCGCACTGGAGCCCCAATGTATAGACAAACACTACAAGACCGAAGTTCTTGGCGAAGTCCATCATGGCCCGGTTTACATCCACGCCGAATCTGCTTGCGAAATGGCCGGCTGCAATGGCGGCGAAGAAGACGAAACTGCCCCCAAGCTGAATTCCGAAAACCTTGATTCTCCCAAGATAAAGGCCCGCTATCGAAATAAGGGTCAGCAACAATATGGTCTGAGGCACGCTGCCTTGTGAAATCAGTTCTACGAACCAGTTCATAGTGTCAATAAATGAAATAACCTGCAGCTCCGGCAAGAATCAGCAGAAGTATGGGGTTAAGTCTGGTCCACATTGCCGTGACGAAAGCCACTGCGAATATTATCCAGCTGCGCCAGTCCGGGAAGTTGTCGGAGGAAATCATCAATATGGCGGCGGCACCGATAAGTCCGGCTACGGCAGGCCTGAGTCCGCTCATAAAGCCGGTGAACACAGTGGACTGGCTGAAACGTTCATAGATGCGGCACAGGTAAAGGACTATCAGAAAGGATGGCAGCACCACAGCTATCGTAGTCGTAAAGGATCCGCAGACGCACAGGAAATCGTTGTATCCGGCCGCCTTGATAACGCTGTAGCCTATGTAGGTGGCGGAATTAATGCCTATGGGACCGGGGGTCATCTGGCTTATCGCGACTATGTCGGTGAACATACTGTCGGTGATCCAGGCGTGTTCAGTCACCACCTTGGCCTGAATCAGAGGCAGCATGGCATAGCCTCCGCCTATGGTGAACAGGCCGATGATGAAGAAATTATAGAACAGCTCGAGGAATATCATTTCTTGTGCAGCGCTATGGCCAGACTGATTACAATCACTACAATCAATATATATACGGGGGAGACTTTGAGGAAGGATACCAGGACCAGGGCAGCGGCCGTTACCGCGTACTGCCACCATTTCCTGCAGCTGTTTCTCACCATTCTTATCATAGGTACGGCGATAAGGGCTACGACGGCCGGTCTCATTCCTGCGAATACACGCTGCACCACGGGCTCGTCGGCATAGTTGCTGAAGAATACGGCTATCAGCAGGATTATGAGGAAGGGAGGCAGGCAGCTGCCTATCGTGGCGACTGCGGCACCCGGCAGCCCTCGCAGCTTGTATCCCGTGAATATGGAGATATTGACGGCAAGAAGTCCCGGGGCAGCCTGCGAGAGGGCTATCAGGTCGGGGAATTCCTCATCGCTTATCCACCCTCTGGAGGTCACTTCCTTCTGTATCATAAGCAGCATGGCATAGCCTCCGCCTATGGTGAATGCCCCTATCTTTGCCATCACCAGAAACAGGTCCAGGAGGGAAATATGACCTTCTTTTTCCATCGGAATGCAAATTTAATCAAAAAAACGCAAAAAAATTTTTGCATTATCCAAAAAGTGTCTATCTTTGCAGTCCCTTACAAATCAGGGAAGTTCATTGAAAATACTGAAAGACATTTTTTGTACAAGCAAAAGTACCGAAAACTTAAAAATTCGAGAAGCGTTAATTCTA
>JAKSKP010000024.1 GCA_024401635.1 Bacteroidales bacterium | reverse complement strand
CTCATAGTCAACGGTTATGCACGCGAGGTGCTTTCCAAACTGCCTATGGAGTTTGCCGTGGAGGCCAGGAAACTTCTTCAGGTGAGCCTCGAGGGGTCCATAGGATAATATTCTCAAAACAACTTCTCAGACAATAGTGGACAGAATGAAGGAAATACTGAAAATAAAAGATTTGCACGCGGTCATCTCCGGTACGGACAAGGAAATCCTGAAAGGAGTGGATCTGACTGTATGCGAAGGCGAGATTCACGCCGTGATGGGTCCGAACGGTGCCGGTAAAAGCACCTTGAGCTGCGTCCTGACCGGCAAGCCCCAGTATGAAGTGACAGGGGGCTCCATAGAATTCATGGGCCGCAACCTGTTGGAAATGAGTCCGGAAGAGAGGAGTTGGGCCGGCCTTTTCATGTCATTCCAGTATCCCGTCGAAATACCGGGAGTCAGCATATCGAACTTTATGAAGACGGCGCTCAACTGCCGCCGCGAGGCTTGCGGGGAAGCTCCGATAAGCGGGGCGGATTTCCTCAAACTGATGCGCCGGAAGATGGAGCTCGTAAAAATGAATCCGGATTTTGCGAAAAGGGATGTCAATGCCGGCTTCAGCGGCGGTGAAAAGAAAAAGAACGAGATATTCCAGATGGCGATGCTGGATCCGACGCTGAGCATATTGGACGAAACCGACAGCGGTCTCGACGTGGATGCCCTGAGGACGGTAGCCGAGGGTGTCAACCTGTTGAAGACCCCGCAGAAGTCCATAATAGTGATTACCCATTACCAGCGTCTGCTGGAGTTGATAGTGCCGGACCACGTCCATATACTCAAGGGCGGAAAGATAGTTTGCAGCGGTTCCCGTGAACTGGTGACCCGCATAGAGGAACAGGGCTATGATTCTTTTTGACGGACAGAGGAAAATTGCCGAGGGAGGCAGGATAGAGTTCCGTGAACATATTACGGAAAGTCCGTCCGCTCCCCTTACTCTGGTATGTCTGGATGGCGGTGAGGCCGTTTTCGACATAGACATAGATGCTCCTGGGATATCTCTGGACCTCCGTGGACTTTATGTATGTGGCGGTGACACCCGTCTCAGGGTAACCGTGAATATGCGTCACAACGCCGGCGGCAGTTCGTCCACCCAGTTGTTCAAGGGAATAGCCGGAGGGAATTCCAACTCGCGTTTCGACGGCAGGATCGTGGTGGCCAGGGATGCCCAGAAGACGGAAGCGTACCAGACCAACCGCAATCTGCTGCTGTCCCGCAGCGCGGTTGTGGAGACCTTGCCCCAGCTTGAGATATACGCTGACGACGTCAAGTGCAGCCACGGTGCAACGGCAGGCAAGCTGGACGAAGACGAACAGTTCTATATGCGCAGCCGCGGCATATCCCTGGAGGAGGCTCGCCGTCTCCAGATGGTTTCATTCCTTGCACCCGTGATGGAAGGCCTGGATGAAGAAGTTAAGTCTCAGGTAAACGATTGTCTTGCGGCTCTGAAATGAAGGTCAATCCCAACGCAAAGCTAAACCTTGGCCTCAACGTTGTCAGCAGGAGACCTGACGGATACCACAATCTGGAATCCCTGTTCATTCCCTGTACGTCACTTTCGGATGAGCTCGAGATAGTCGAGGCTTCCAAGTTCGGCATCGAGATTTTCCGTGACGGCCGCCTTATGGACGGTTCCGCATCCGGAGACTGGGACCCGATGAAGGACCTTACCGTCCAGGCCTACAAGCTGCTGAAGAAGGAATTCGACCTGCCTCCCGTGCATATACGCCTTGAAAAACGCATACCTGTCGGCGCCGGACTCGGAGGTGGCAGCGCCGATGCGGCCTTCGCACTTCGCCTGCTCAGCGAAATGTTCGACCTTTATCTTCCCGACACGATGCTGGAGATATATGCGGCGGAACTCGGCAGCGACTGCCCTTTCTTCGTGTACGACGCTCCGATGTTTGTCACCGGGCGCGGCGAGGTCTTGGAGCCGTTTGAACTGCCGGCACTTGACGCATACAGGATAGAGGTGGTGTTCCCCGATGTCAGCGTTTCCACGCGTGAGGCTTATGCCGGGATAACGCCCTCGCCGGCGGCAATTCCCCTGCGCGAGGCCCTGTCCCGTCCGGTGGCACAGTGGAAGGACTGTGTGTTCAACGACTTTGAAAAGACCGTATTCGCAGCGCATCCCTGTCTTGCCGAGGTCAAACGGGAGATGTACGGGAAAGGTGCGGTCTATGCATCAATGTCAGGCAGCGGCAGCGCCATCTTCGCCCTCTTTCCTCTCTAGACGTCGCTTCTGTCCAGGAAACGGTATGATACTGCTTCCGACAGGTGCTCGATGCGTATGTCGTCAGACAGGTCCATATCCGCAATTGTCCTGGACAGTTTGACAATCTTCATACAGGCGCGGGCTGACAGCCCCATACGTTCGCAGATGCGGTCCAGAAATTCCCTGCACTGGCTGTCCAGCGGGCAGTACTTCTTCATCAGGCGGTTGTTCATCTGGGCGTTGCAGAAAATGCCGTCATTCCGGAAACGCTTTCGTTGGATTTCTCTGGTACGCATCACTCTTGCCGACACTGTCGAGCTGCTCTCCTCCTTTTCTGCAGTGTTCATAAGTTTCTTTGTATCAACGGAATGTAGCCAGAGTTGTATGTCTATTCTGTCCATCAGAGGTCCGCTAAGCTTGGCCAGATAGGATTTCCTCTGGCCGACGGAACAGGTACATCTGTCCCCCTCTCCGAAATATCCGCAGGGGCAAGGGTTGGTGGCCGCAATCAAGGTGAAGTTGGCAGGATACTCCACTTTGGTCCTCAGCCGTGACAGTATTATCCTGTGCTCTTCCAGCGGGCCCCTGAGCACCTCCATCGTCTTTTTCGGCATTTCACAGAATTCATCGAGAAAGAGAATGCCGTTATGCGCCAGACTTATCTCACCGGGTGTTATGCAGTCGGATCCTCCTCCCACGAGGGCCGGGACCGACGTGGTGGTGTGAGGCGCTCTGAATGGTCTGGTGAAGGAATTGACGTGTGAAGGCAGGCCTCGGCCGGCGACGGAGTATATCTTGCAGGTCTGAAGTGCTTCCTCGCTGCTCATAGGAGGCATTATTCCGCACAAGGCCTTGGCAAGGGAACTTTTTCCGCTTCCGGGCGGACCCACCATTATCGCATTGTGACCTCCGCTTGCGGCGATTTCAAGGCCACGTTTCGCCACTTCCTGTCCGACTATCTCCGAAAAGTCCATTGCCTGCCAGCCGGCATTCTCCCCGGAATCGGACGTCACGGCTACGCTTCCCTCGCGCATGATAAGGCTGTCGCACCCTTCCCTTTGACACAATATGGCGAGGACGTCCTTCAGCGTATGCACTCCGTACACGGTACCGGTATCGAAACAGGCGGTCTCGATGGCGGAATCGTAGGGAAGGATGCAGGCCTTGTAACCATCCCTGTTTGCCATCTCGGATATTGGAAGAGCCCCCGGCACATAACGTACGGTGCCGTCCAGACCCAGTTCTCCGGTTATCACGTATTTGTCCAGGTCCTTCATCTCCATCTGCTGCGAGGCTGCGATTATCCCCAGAGCTATGGGCAGATCGTAGCCGCTTCCCTTCTTGTGAATATCCGCGGGAGCCAGGTTTATCACAATCTTTTTTCCCGGCACACGCAGTCCTATTGCCTGAAGGGCGGTCACCGTCCGCAGCAGACTTTCCTTGACTGCGACATCTGCGAGTCCGACGAGATGGATTCCTATCCCGTTTGCAACGTTCACCTCGACTATTACCGGCAGGGCTTCTATCCCCACGCATTTTGCGCTGGCAATCTTTATGAGCATAATTTAGAACCTGTTTTAAAATAAATAACTTTAATTTTTAGTATCTTTGCGACGTTATGATAAGAACGGCGATAGAAAAGGTAGGGGAGTACTTCCTGTTCCTGTGCAAGGTTTTCAGACGGCCGGAGAAGACCAGGCTGTACTGGAAACAGTTCATATTGGAGACGGACAAGCTGATAATCTCCTCCATACTCATCGTGGCCGTGATTTCCGTATTCATAGGCGGCGTTCTTGTGATACAGACGGCTTCCAATCTCGAGAACCCCTTCATCGACAAGATGTATGTGGGATATATGGTCAGGGAAAGCCTGATTCTGGAATTCTGTTCCACTATGGTGGCGCTCATACTTGCCGGCAAGATGGGGTCCAACATCGCCTCCGAACTCGGCAGCATGCGCATAACCGAGCAGATAGACGCAATGGATATGATGGGAGTCAATTCCGCCTCTTTCCTTGTCCAGCCCAAGATACTCGCGGCCACCATCCTCAGCCCCCTGCTTATGCTTCTGAGCTTCGTGCTCGGCCTCATAGGCGGTTACGTAGTGGTGGAGTTCACAGGCATCATCCGCACCGCCTCCTATATCGAGGGCATTGAATTCAGTTACAAAGGCTTCTTCGTGTTCTACAGCTGTTTCAAGACGGCGCTGTTCTGTTTCATCATCAGCAGCATCTCCGCATTCGAGGGCTATTATGCCCGTGGCGGTTCTCTCGGTGTGGGCCGCAGCAGCACGCGCGCCATAGTCACGAGCAGCATACTCATACTTATGTTCGACCTTATTGTCACGGAAGTGATGCTGTACTAGGCTATGATAGAGGTAAAGGGTCTTTGCAAGGGGTTTGACGGCAGGCAGGTCCTGCACGATGTCGATGCCGTTTTCGGTACCGGCAGGTGCAATATGATAATAGGCAAGAGCGGCAGCGGCAAGACCGTACTCCTGAAGAACCTCATAGGTCTTTTCTCTCCGGATGAGGGCGATATACTGTATGACGGCGAGAGCCTCGTCGCAATGGACGAGAAACAGAGGAAACTCCTGCACCAGAACATAGGCGTCCTTTTCCAGGGCAGCGCGCTGTATGATTTCGCGACCGTGCTCGAGAACGTGATGTTCCCTATGGATTTCTTTACCGACTGGTCCTATGACGAGAAACTCGAAAGGGCCAGATTCTGCCTGGACAGGGTGAACATAACGGGCAGTGACGGGAAATATCCCTCCGAACTCTCCGGCGGAATGCAGAAGCGTGTGGGCATTGCCCGCGCCATAGCCCTCAGTCCCAGATATCTCTTCTGCGACGAACCCAATTCCGGACTCGACCCCTACACCTCCATACTCATAGACAAGCTCATCAGCGAAATCACCGTCGAGTTCGGAATGACCACCGTCATCAACACCCACGATATGAATTCGATGCTTGAAATAGGTGACCACATCTGCTTTATCAACGAAGGGACTGTGGAATGGACGGGCGACCGCCATTCCATACTGAGCACCACCTGCGAGCCTCTCAAGGAGTTCATCTGCGCGAACACCCTTGCCCGCAACATTATGGAAGGTCAAGGCCGATAAAGTATCCATTGAATCCGAATCTCAAAGTGTCGCGTCCGTGGATAATCAGCGGACGGTAGCCGTCGTTGCAGTCGTTGAGCCCTATCGCGAACTCATTCCGGTCACAGGTAAGGGCATTGGGCGAGACCATCCTGTAGCGCGGGGGGATGACGGTGTCCCTGTGCTTGTAATGGACCGTTATCATCTGGCAGATGCCGAGCAGGGAGCTTGCATAGCAGAGATACGGCTTGCCGTCGCACAGGGCGTCCGTAGTGAAATGCGGCGTTGTTGAGTATTCTGTATTGCCGCAATCCCAGAAATAGGTAACGTCATCCATTCTGGCTGTGGCCAGCAAGCTGTTTTCCGCCACCACGAATCCGCATTCTCCGGTACTTGCGCTTTCTGTGGACCTGTCTGCAACAACCGCCCTGTTGCCCTGCTGCCAGACCAGTCCTTTCATATACCTCAGGGTTGCGAGGTAGTTTATTCTTCCGTCGAAGCGTCTTATTGCCAGAACGCTGCTCACGTCGGCGGGAATCATAAGAAGGCTGTCTTTCCCGTCAGACACAAAATAGTGTCTCCCGACGTGCTGTCTGCCTGCCACTATAGGTTCGGTGTAGGAGAAACACAGCTGTCCTCTGTCCTCATACAGGCCGCTTTGCAGGGTCCCGTTTTCGCTTGAAACAATGACCTTGCCGTTGTGTCTGTAGGTCCACCCTTCCCCGTTCCTGGGGCAGCAGAGGGTGAAAACGGACGTGTCCCTGACGGCAATGCCGCAAACCATTTCCCGGCCATTGTACCTGAAAAGTTCCACACCGTCACGGAAGACGGCGGTTTCGCCCCTGTCGGAGGCAAAATCGGAATACAGGTGCCCGTCCACAAGATGGTGCATGTCCGCGTCCATGCCTACGGGGCCGGAAGCATCCGTGCCGATGCGCAGGAATTCTACGCTGTCCCTGTAACATACGATGTCAGCAGCTATGTTCCCCCCTGCCGGGTCAAGCCTCCAGTCGTAGTCATCCGGATATTCCACGGCTACCGAATAGAGCGCAGCCTGCGGTGGCGGCTCCGGAGACTTTCCGCTGAACGACAGCCGGTCACAGGCTGCCAGCAGCGGGATTATCAATATCCATTTTCTGCCCATAACTTTTTTCCGCGAAGGAAGTCAATTGCGGGCAGGATTTCAACGGCTTTTCGCGATTAAATTTTTTTTCTTAACAAAGTTTGTCTTTTTCTTAATAAATTTGCATTTATGAAACAGTCGGTGACCATAAAGAATCTGGATGACCTGGACAGGGCGGCCGCAGAATTCGTCGAAAAGACCAGAGGTAAGAATCTTCTGGCTTTCTACGGACAGATGGGCGCCGGCAAGACAACGTTCACGGTAGCTCTTTGCCGTGCCCTTGGAGTGCGGGACAACGTGTGTTCCCCCACCTTCACCATAATCAGCGAATACCGCGACGGCAAGGGAAGGCCGGTTTATCACTTCGATTTCTACAGGATAAAGAACCTGTCGGAAGCTATGGACATAGGTGTTGAGGACTACTTCTACAGCGGTGACCTGTGCATAATGGAGTGGCCGGAAAACATAGAGGAACTGCTCCCGGACGAGACCCTGAAGGTATATATTACGGTAAATCCGGATCAGTCACGCTCCATAGTCTGGGAAGACTAGAGTTCCCATCTGAGGCCCAGTTCGGCGTTTATCTGGAAAGGCTGCGTGGTCCTCAGGCTCTTTGGCTGGAGATAATTGCGGAAATAATATCTGAAACTCGGGTCCAGATAGATGCCGAAGCGGTCGTTTATGCAGAACTGTATGCCGAGGCCGGCATCGACGCTGGCCTGAATGCCGCCCACGGACTGCCTGAGCACCTTGTCGTACCCGTAATACTTGAAACTGTAACTGTTTGACACGCATTTTTCTATCGCGCCTCCGGCATAAGCGTAGAATTTCAGTTTGCCGCCGTTTATGATATTGTAGTAGGCGTTAAGCGGGATTCCTATGTAGTGCTGGTCGTTGGAAATGTTGTCGCATTGATAGTTTTCCGTGCCGCCGTAGTCATACTGTCCTTCGAAACGCCTCCTCAGATAGGTGTAATTGACACCTACTCCAAGAGACCATCTCTTGGTGAAATTGATTCTGAGTCCTATTCCGGCGGATATGGGAATCATATGGAAAGTGCTTGCGCCTTCGTATATCTTTTCTCCCTGGGAGAAATCCATCTGGCTTGTGGACATCCTGTCCGCAATGGATGAGCGTGATCCGGAGTGGCCTCCCGTCATGGCGCTTCCGATCAGGGCGAGGCGTATGCCGCTGCGGGTACCGTAATCATCGAAGAACGGGTCGGGGACCACTGTTCTCTCGGGTTCTGCCTGAGCAACGGCAGCTGTTGCCCTTGTTGCCTCTGTGGCTTTTGTTGCCCCAGTTGCCTCCCTTGTCTCCGCTGTGGCGGCCGTGCGCGTGGACTCCTTTGCCTCCTCCATTGTGCTTACGTTGCCGGCCGCGGACCCTGTGTCAGTCGCGGCCTCTGTGCCGGTTGCGTTCCCTGTGTCCTTTATATTTTCAGCGTCCTCTGCGTTTCCTGTGTCCGTTGCGGCTGCCGTGCTGCAGGCAGTGGTGCTGCCGTCCGCATCCATCAGTGTCGTAGCGGGCGGGTTTTCCGTAACTTCAACCAGTTCTGCGACCTGCTTTGCGCCGTCCGTCCTGCGCGGAACCAGAATCAGCAGACAGCAGGCGGCCGCACAGGCGAAGGCCACGCCGACGGCGAGCCTCTTCCATAACGTCCGGCCAGGCGCGGCCGCTCCTTCCGCTGCGGCCATACGCTTCTGGACCCCCTCCCACAATCCGGCAGGGACTTCCTCGGCGCCTTCGTCAAGAGTGGACTTGACCAATATGTCGAATTTCTCGTTCTCAGACATCTCTGTTCTTTATTTTTTCCTGCAGCCAGAGCCTTGCCCGGTTCAACTGGCTGCGTGACGTGATTTCGGATATCCCCAGCATCTGTCCGATTTCCCGATGGTGAAAACCTTCCATCACGTACAGATTGAAAATTGTCCTGTAGCCTTGCGGCATTGACGATATCAGGTCCATAAGTTCCCTGTATCCGATTCTTTGCGCAGCATCCGGAGTCTCGTCGGAGACTGATGCGGCCTCCTGGAGGTCGTCACTCATCCTCAATGCATCCTTTTTGCGCAGATACATCAGGCAGGTCGTGGCAAAAACACGCCTCGCCCATCCTTCGAACGAACCTTCGCCCTTGAAGCTGTCAAGCTTGGAAAACAGGGTAACAAACCCTTCCTGCAACATATCTTCCGCCGTCATACGGTCTCCCGTGTACCTCAGGCAGAGGGAAAGCATCTTGCCGGACAGCTCGTCGAACAACTCCTTCCGGGCGGCATTGTCGCCCTTGAGACATTTCTCAACTATGTTAAGATGCTTGTCCATTTGAAAACGTTGCATACACACAAATATACAAAAAAGTGTTAACTTTGCCTTGTATGCGCAAGAAGGGCTTATACCTGTTTTTATCCTGCCTGTTGTCGGGCATCGTCTTTTGTTCACATATCTCTGTGAAACGTCAGGCCGAAGCTTTGATGCTGTCGGCCCTGGAGGTGTATCAGAAGGGAGATGCGGCAAGGGCCGGTGAACTTCTGCGTCAGGCTGGCAGGCTCGACCCGGACAACGATGCCGTCTATTACTATCTGGGTTATGTCGCGGTTGAGGCCAATGATGCTCCCGGCGCGGTGGCTAATTTCGAGAAAGCGTATTCCCTTGACAGCGCCAACGTATGGTATGCAATGCGCCTGGCTTCGATATATGCTGCGGTGGGAAAGACGGACAAGGCCGAGAGAATGTACGCCGCGCTCGGAGCGAAGAAACCCGGTGATCCCAACATAATGTCGGCTCTTTCCGACATATATATGCAGCAGCGCAAGTTCTCTCTGGCGGACAGCCTTCTGACGAGGCTCGAGGTTCTGGAGGGGCCGACTGAATATACCATAATGTCCAGGATAGAACTCAGCCGGCAGGAAGGGAAATTCGCCGAGTTCTTCAACCGTCTCAACGATCTTTTCGCGATGGACGCGCTGCCTGCGGGGGCGAAGAAGGATATGCTGGACAAACTTGTCAAGGGCAGCGATCCCAGGTTCAATTTCGTGCATATCAAGGATTATGAAAGACTGGTAAGGACCTGTCTTGAAACCGATCCTTCCGACACGTCGGTCACCCACTATGCCGGAGGCTTCTACTATTCCATAGAAAAGGATGCGGCTCTTGACAGTCTGAGCCGGAGTAATCCGGATGACGCATATCTGCTGTCCCTGGTGATGTACACCAGATTCAGGCAGAACAGATATGAAGAGGCGATGCAGGCCGGCGACCGCATAATGGAAATGAGCCCCGAAGACGGAAACCTGTATATGGGAGCGCTCGCCACAAGGGCCGACTGCTGTTATTTCCTGGGCCGTCACGAGGAAGCCTTCCGCGAGTATGACAGGATATTGAAGAAGTCTCCGGGCAACGTACTGGCGCTAAACAATTATGCCTATTACCTTTCGCTGGAGGGCAGGAAGTTGCGCAAGGCCGCCAGGATGTCACAGAAAGCCATAGCCGCGGAGCCGGAGAATGCGGTTTATCTGGACACCTATGCCTGGATATTGTTCAAGTTGAAAAAATATACGGCGGCCAAGGCCAGTTTCAAGAAGGCTATGCTTTACGGTGGCAAGGAACATCCGGAAATCTTGAGACATTACGCTGAGCTGCTCGATGTCCTCGGGCAGAAGGCTCTCGCTGACGGCTATCGCCAGCAGGCGGCATTGAAGGAGAATGAGAACAAAAAGTAGCATACTGACATTCCTTTTCCTGTGTATCTGCTGTCTCGTGTCCGCACAGAACCTTTCGGAAAAGCAGAGGAGACGCGATGCCCTCGAAAGGGACATAGCCATACTCCAGAAGCAGCTTTCAGGTACGGCTTCGCGTTCGGCGGAGGCCATCTCCTCCCTGAACCTGATTCAGGCGCAGAAAGCCACGCGCGAGAAACTGGTCCGCGAGTCCGACGACATGATAAGGTCGTACAATTCCCAGATCAGAAGCCTCCAGGATGACATAGACCGCCAGCAGGAGGCTCTGGATACGCTTCAGGCCCATTACTCCCGTCTTGTAATGGGGGCGTACAAGAACAGGGACGTCAAGGTGTGGTATATGTACATACTTGCCAGCGAGAATATTTCCCAGGCATTCAGGCGTTTCGGCTACTTCAAGAGCCTATCTTCACAGATCAACACCCAGGCCAGGAAAATAGAGCAGTTCAAGGCCGAACTCAACGAGAAGAAATCATCTCTTGTCAGCGTCAAGGCCCAGGCTCAGACCGTCCGTGCCGAAAGGGCCAGGGATCTGGGCAAGTTGAAGACGAGCGAAAAGGCCCAGCAGAAGCTGGTCGCAAAGCTCAAGAAGGACAAGAAGGCCTATCAGGCCTCCCTCAAGGCGAAGCAGGAGGAAAAGAAGGCTCTGGACCGCCAGATAGCCAGAATGCTGAAGGATGCCTCGAAGAAAGGGAAACCCGGCAAGGCGGAATCTCCGGAGAGTCTGGCGATGTCAAAGAAATTCGGGGACGCTTATGGAAGGATGCAGTGGCCGGTGGACGGACCTGTGGCCGAGCATTACGGGGCGTACAAGAGCAAGGAGCTGAAACTGTCCCTGTTCAACAACGGAATAAACATCGCCTGTGAGGAGGGAAGTGCGGTGAAAGCAGTGTTCGAAGGTGTCGTATCCAACATTATGATAGCTCCAGGCTACGGTCAGTGCATACTGATCCAGCACGGCAGCTACTATACCACATACTGCAAGGTGAAGAACGCTTCGGTCCGTCAGGGCGACAAGGTGAAAGCCGGTCAGAAGATTGCCGACGTGGCGACCATAATGGGCAAGACCCAGTTGTATTTCCTTATTTACAGGGGTCAGTACCTTGATCCTGAACAATGGTTGAAGCCGAGATAGACGATGCCGAAAAAACCATTCATACCCGTGCCGCCGCCCGCGCCGCTGGCAGATCCCGAAGTGCTGAATCCCGAGGACCTGTACGGTGCTTATTGTGACGGCTCCATAGACCTGATATGCGTGATGGGCCCCACTGCCAGCGGCAAGACACGCTATGCCGTCGCTCTCGCCCGCGAACTCAACCGTCTGTGTCGGGAGAAAGGAAAGCTCAACGGGGCGGAAATCATCAGCGGGGACAGCCGTCAGGTGTATATAGGTATGGATATTGGCACTGGCAAGGACCTGAAGGAATACGGCGAGATTCCTTACCACCTTATAGACATAGTTCCCGCAGGTGCCAAATACAATATCTGCCAGTACCAGAAGGATTTTTCCGATGTTTATGCAGATTGCTTGAAAAGAGGGGTGATACCTGTGCTGTGCGGGGGAAGCGGACTGTACATAGAGGCCGTCACCTGCGCCAAGTACTCCCTTCCGGACAATGTTCCGCTCAATCTTACGCTGCCGCGCAGTACCTTCTTCATCGCTACGCTGGTTGACAGACAGACGCGCAGGGCGAGGATAGACAAACGTCTCAACGAACGTCTGGACGAAGGAATGCTGATAGAGGTCAAGAACCTGCTTGAGTCCGGGCTTACGCCGGAGGACCTGATTTACTACGGTCTTGAATACCGCTTCCTCACCTTATATGCAATGGGACAGCTTACCGTGAACCAGATGCACGAGCAGCTGCGTTTCGCCATACACAAGTTCGCGAAGAGACAGATGACCTGGCTGCGGGGGATGGAGCGTGACGGTATCAGGATACATTGGGTTGAACCATAATTTCGCTATCTTTGCAGCCCGTGAAAAAGAAGAGCGACATACAGATAAAGAACAGGAGAGCCTCGTTCGACTATGAATTCATCGAGACCTTCCAGGCCGGTATCGTGCTGACGGGTACGGAGATAAAATCCATACGCGCCGGCAAGGCCTCTCTGGTGGAGTCATATTGCTACTTCTCGGGCAATGAACTGTATGTCAAGAATATGCATGTGGCGGAATATTGGTGGGGGAGCTGGGGACAGCACGACCCCAAGCGTGACCGCAAGCTGCTGCTGACAAAAAAGGAACTGGGCAAGCTTCGCCGAGCCGTCAAGGAAAAAGGCTATACCGTCGTCGCCGTAAAACTGTATATAGCCGAAAACGGGTATGCAAAACTCCTCATTGCCCTTGCCCGGGGAAAGAAAGAATACGACAAGAGGGCCGCAATACGCGAAAAAGATCTCAGAAGATACGGCGACGAATGATTTTTTAGGTATATTTGCATCGGAGGAGAGGCCATAATGATGTTGGGGCAACTCAGTCATTATGAAAACAAAGACTTTTTTTCTCCTCATCCCCTTTTCCCTCATCCTGTTCATACACTGCGCCCACAAGGCTTCGCTTGCGCCCTTTGGCGTGGAGGTGAGCAAGGCATCGGTTACCATCCGTTACGATTCCACTGTCTTTGTCCGATACGAAGCGTCAGGCGGTACGGAATCGGTGTCTGTGCGGCTTGCAGGCGGCACAGAGGCAGTGAAGCTGGACAATTCCTATGATGCCGTATCCGGGAAAGGAAGCATTTCCATACGCAACCTGTCCCTGTCAGATACACTTGTCAGGACGGAGCTTGTGTTTTCTTCCGGCGATGAAAGCGTGAGCAAACCCTTTCTGATGCAATTGTACGGGCGCAAACCTTTTTCGGCCTCCATCCAGGGCCGTGTGATTCTTCCTTTCGGGGAGATGATGCAATACACCGTATTGCCGGAGAACAATGCAGGAGAAGTCTCTCTGACCGAAGTGCGGGGTATCCCCTTGCCGGACGGCAAAGGCGGGGAGGCTGTGCGCTATGTCGAGGAGATGTATGGACTGAGCCTGCCATATGATACCATATATTATGAATATGATGATGCCGGCGGGCAACTGTTCCTTCTCAGCACTTTAACTTCGGCCGAAAAGCTGATGCCTGTATTCGTCTTCTCCGACGGACGGGAGGAATTTGCGTGTTCCAAGGAAGTGCGGACCGAGGGATATACACCGGACGCTCCGGTGTTTGGAGACGTTCACGGTGACAAGTACTTCTTTCCTGATGACGGAGGGTCGCCTGCGGGCTTTGAGTTTGCAGTCGGCTGCAAGAGTGGAGTGGACATGCTGGAAATATCGGACGTCAGGGGCCCTTATGCCGACAGGCTGGATGTCAGGCTCACGGAAGGGCCGTACAGGCGGTCCGGCATAGTGGAGATATGCCCTGACAAACAGTGGCGGCTGCCGGAATGCTGCGGCGACAAAATCACTGTTACGGTGAAGGCAGGCAATGGA
Source organism: Bacteroidales bacterium (assembly GCA_024401635.1). Classification (GTDB taxonomy): domain Bacteria; phylum Bacteroidota; class Bacteroidia; order Bacteroidales; family UBA932; genus Cryptobacteroides. The sequence continues at coordinate 9,192 of JAKSKP010000024.1, read as the reverse complement.
ATGGGCAGCAACGGTATGGACTATGAACTGGAGCCTTTCTATCTTGGGCTGCGTGATGACGAGCGCTCGTGGGTTGAGGCTGATTCGGGCCTGGAACCGAAGCCGGTCACACGCGCTGAAGTGCGTGACGGCTTCGATGTCTATTGTCCCGAAAAACCGGAAATTATATTCGAGGATGACTGTGCTTCCTACCTGTCGTATGGCTATAACGGAGGGGACTGGCCCTCGAGACGGGATGACAGGGGCCGTTACTGGATAGTGTCGTTCAACAGGGCAGCCAACGATACCGGCAGGCCCCGCATCGGACACGTTCAGGTCAGGGTGCGTGGCGGAAGGTTCGTCCTGAGGCTGATGTCAGTCCAGGACGGCTGATACGGAGTGCCGGCGGAATCCTTACTTCCTGATTTTTTTGATGACGGGGAGCACAAGGTCCTGCATCACTGCATAGCCCTGGGCGTTGGGATGCACGCCCGGGGTGTCGGAGGCGTACCCGGCAATCATTGCGGTGCCGTCCTCATTGACCATAGCGCTGAAGTAGTCCACATATGGAATCCTGTTCTCCTTGGCATAGGCCTGTACGCGTGCATTCAAGTGACGTATCTTGTCCATCGAATCCGTAATGGCCTTGTTCCACCTGAATCCCCCGGCGGGAAGGCAGCTGGCGAGAATCACCTTTATGCCGTTTGCCCTGGCCAGATCGACCATGGAGCACACGTTGCCGAACGTGAGGTCCTCATCGTAGGCACCGGTATTCTCGGCGATGTCGTTGGTGCCGTAATTGATGACCACGACCTTGGGCCTGAGATTGATGACGTCCTCCCTGAATCGGAGCAGGAACTGATAGCTGGTCTGTCCGCTTATGCCGCGTCCGACAAGGTTGTTATCCGTGAAGAAATCAGGGCATACGCGCGGCCAGGCATCCGTGATGCTGTCCCCGAAGAGTATCACTCTCTTCTCCCCTTTTGCCGGGGCGCCGAGTTCTTCGTTGGCTTTGGCATACCGTTTCCAGTTTGCGAATTCGTGTTTTTGGGCGTTTAGGGAGAATGCCGATACCAGCAGGACGGCAAGCAGCAGGGAAATTCTTTTCATACGGACTATTTTCTGGGTTTGATATTCAATTTGACCGGCTTTATCATATTCTCGGGGGAAAGTATGATGTCCAGTTCCTCCTTGGTGAGTATGCCTTCTTCGAGTACTATGTCATATACTCCCTTTCCGGTTTCCTTGGCTTTTTTGGCAATCTTCGTGGAGTGCTTGTAACCGATTATGGGATTGAGGGCAGTGACTATGCCTATGCTGTTCCTTATGTATGACTCGCAGCGGTCGGCGTTGGCCGTGATACCGTCCACACAGTTAGTACGCAGCGTGTCGAAACCGTTCATAAGCAGTTCGGCGCTCTCGAAGCAGCATTGTATCATAACGGGTTCCATTGCGTTGAGCTCCATCTGGGCGGCTTCCCCGCTCATCGTCACGCACACGTCGTTGCCCATTACCTTGTAGCACACCTGCGTCATAACTTCGGGAATGACGGGGTTGACCTTTCCCGGCATTATTGAGGAACCGGGCTGCTTCTCGGGCAGGTTGATCTCACCCAGGCCGCAGCGTGGACCGGATGCCAGAAGGCGGAGGTCGTTGCTTATCTTGCTGGCTTTCACGGCGAGACGTTTCATCGCGGCGCTGTAGCCCACAAGGCTTGAGGTGTCCGACGTGGCTCCGACAAGGTCAGCGGCCAGCTTTACGCGCCATCCGGTGATATCGGCAAGGGCCTTCACGCATTTTTCGGCGTAACCGGGCTCGCTGCAGATACCTGTGCCTATGGCGGTTGCTCCCATATTTACCGTGAGGAAATCTACTGCGGCTTCATCCAGATGCTTGAGTTCGTCTTCGAGTATGGAAGCGAAACCTCCGAAAGTCTGGCCCAGGGTCATGGGGACGGCGTCCTCCAGCTGGGTGCGTCCCATCTTGAGTATCCCCGAGAATTCACGGCTCTTCGCCTTGAATGACGCTATGAGGTCCTCCAGATGCTTCTTCAGGTCCAGATGGCTGAAATACAGGCCGAGGTGGGCTGCGGTGGGGTAGGCGTCGTTGGTGGACTGGCTGCGGTTCACGTCGTCGTTGGGCCAGCAGTGCGCGAAATCGCCCAGTTCATAACCCATTATCTGAAGAGCGCGGTTTGCAATCACTTCGTTGGCGTTCATATTGGTGGAGGTGCCGGCTCCGCCCTGTATCATATCTATGGGGAAGGCTTCGGCGTGCCGGCCTTCGCATATCTCGCGGCAGGCCGTCATAATGGCGTCATACACCTCATCGGTGATGAGCCCGAGGGAATGGTTGGCTTCGGCCGCACCCATCTTGGTGATAGCCAATCCCTTGAGATAGTTGGGGTATTCGTTTAGATGGAAGTGGCTTATGTTGAAATTCTCCAGGCACCTCAGTGTCTGTACGTCATAAAGCGCTTCTGCGGGAATCTGTTTCTCACCTATCAGGTCGCTGCCTGTTCTGAATTTTGTCATATATCGTTCTTGTTTGTTTCCAAGACGCTAAGATAGCAGTAATCTTTGAAATAAGCGCTAAAAAAAGCTTGATACTGACAAAATGGCAGAAAATGGCCGTTGGCTCGCCCTTTGAGAGAAGAGGCTTCAGCGTGCCCTGCAAACCGGGACCCGCGGAATACTATGGAAAATAAATACGAAACTTTGAACAAATTTGCCATCAATCTCAATGAGAGGGCATCAGGGGGCAAGCTTGACCCCGTAATAGGTCGCGACGAGCAGATACGCCGCGTACTGCAGATCCTGTCCCGAAGGACAAAGAACAATCCTATACTGGTGGGTGAACCCGGCGTGGGCAAAACGGCGATAAGCGAAGGCATCGCGCAGAAGATAGTGGACGGACAGGTTCCGGAGAACCTGAAGACCAAGACCATATATTCCCTTGATCTGGGAGCCCTGATTGCGGGTGCAAAATATCAGGGTGAATTCGAGGAAAGGCTCAAGGGAGTGGTGAAGGAAGTCGTGGAAAGCGACGGAGAGATCATACTCTTCATCGACGAGATACACACTCTGGTGGGCGCCGGCCGCACAAGCGGTGCGATGGACGCTTCCAACATACTCAAGCCGGCCCTCGCCCGCGGTGAACTGCGCACGATAGGCAGCACCACGCTGGACGAGTACCAGAAATACTTTGAAACCGACAAAGCCCTCGAACGCCGTTTCCAGATGGTCACTGTGGACGAGCCCACGACAGCCGAAAGCATCAGCATCATGCGTGGGCTGAAGCAGCGTTACGAGAACCACCACAAGGTGCGTATCGAGGATGATGCGCTCATCGCCGCCGTGGAATTGTCCCACCGCTACATCACCAACCGTTTCCTGCCCGACAAGGCCATAGACCTTGTGGACGAGGCTGCGGCCAAGCTGCGTCTGGAGATGAACAGCGTTCCCGAACCAATCGACAGTCTGAACAACAGGATACGCCAGCTCGAGATAGAGAAACAGGCCGTGAAGAACGAGGACATAAAGCTGAAGATGGACAGGATTCAGGAGGAACTGGACAGACTCAACGCCGAAAGGGCGGCCCTGATGAAGCGCTGGGAGGAGGAGAAAGGCATACTTTCCTCTCTTCAGGCCGCACGTCAGACGATGGAGGATCTGAAAATCCAGGCAGCCTCGGCGGAACGTCGCGGAGATTTCGGCGCCGTTGCCGAGATCAGATACGGCAGGATGGGCGAGGAACAGAAGAAAATCGACGAACTGAGCGCCAGGGCAGCCGCAATCAAGGATCCGATAATCACGGAGGCCGTTACTCCGGAAGATATTGCCGAGGTTGTCGCCAAATGGACGGGTATCCCCGTAAGCAAGATGCTTGAGAGCGAGAAGGACAAGCTGCTGAGGATGGAGGATGCCCTGCACAGGCGCGTGGTGGGTCAGGAAGAGGCCATTCACGCCGTGTCGGATGCCGTCAGGCGTTCACGCGCCGGTCTTCAGAATGAGAAGAGGCCGATTGGCAGTTTCATGTTTCTGGGAACTACCGGCGTGGGCAAGACCTATCTGGCGAAATCCCTCGCTGATTTCCTGTTCAACGACGAGAATATGATTACCCGTATCGATATGAGCGAGTATCAGGAAAGGCATACGGTATCCCGACTTGTCGGAGCGCCTCCGGGCTACGTCGGTTATGATGAAGGCGGCCAGCTGACCGAGGCCGTAAGGCGCAAACCGTATAGCGTGATTCTTCTGGATGAGATAGAAAAAGCCCATCCTGATGTATTCAACGTGCTGCTGCAGGTGCTTGATGACGGGCGTCTGACCGACAATAAAGGCAGGACGGTCGATTTCAAGAACACCATACTTATTATGACATCCAACGCCACATACGACGTTTTGAAGGCGACGGTGCGTCCCGAGTTCCTGAACCGCATAGACGAGATCATCACCTTCCATCAGCTCACCAGGGAAGATATACTCTCCATATTGAAACTGGAGGAGAACATTCTCAGGGACAAGATGGCAGACAACGGCGTGAAGGTGGAGTTCACCCCTGCCTTTGAAGAATATATGTCAGACAAGGGATATGACCCTGCGTACGGCGCAAGGCCTGTAAAGAGGGTGATGCAGCGCGAGCTGGTGAACAAGATGGCCATAGCCATGCTGGACGGCAGCATAGCCAAAGGCTCCACCGTTCACGTGGACGTGAAAGACGGAGAGGTGGTGCTGGGATAACGGATTGTAAGTCCGGATTATTCCTGAGCGGGAGTCTCCTGCTGGATGGGTGCTGAAGGGAATGCAGGGGCTTCCTCCGTCTGCTCTACCTGGATATCGTCGGTGATGTCCATACCGTTCTTTGCATTGTTGCTGTGTGCAAAGTTGGTGAATATGGAGAGGATGAGAATAAAGGCTGCAAGACCCCAGGTAACCTTCTCGAGAAGGTCAGCAGTCTGACGTACGCCGAATGTCTGGTTGCCGGCAACGAAGTTTGATGCAAGTCCGCCGCCCTTACCGTTCTGCAGAAGCACAACTATGGTAAGGAAAATAGAGGCAATCAGTACGAGAATTGCGAGTACGGTGAAAAGTGTATTCATATTCTAATTTTTTAATTTTTCCACAAGGGATGCAAAGTAAGCACTTTTTTCGGGACTTTGCAAACTTAGTGCATTGTATATTTCGATTGCGCGCTCAGGGTAGCCCTGCTCGACGTATATCCCGGCAAGGGTTTCAGACACAAGGTCAAAGCCGTCTTCCTGGGGGACAGAACATATTGGAGCCGGTGCGGAATAATCCACGACGGCCATTCTGCCCAGCGTTGCATCCTTTTCGTCACGCACGCTCTCATAGTCGTTGCGGCTGAAAAAGTCCATACCGTCAAAGACTATTCTGGGGCGTTCCGTCACAATGTCGCGTACGGCCCTGTCTGTGCCGCTGTCGGAATAATCACGCTTCCGGCCCGAGCGCATGGCGTGGGCAACGTATCCTCCGTCTGGGAGATAGGCCAGTGATTCACGGAAAAGTCCCTCCGCAGATTCGGGGCCTGATTCTGCGGACAGTTTCCTGCACAGGGCTGCGCGCCCTGCCGCAAACCAGGGATGCCTGTCCACCAGGGCGGACAGTTCCGTTGCCGTCATTTCCCCCAATTTTACCATTGCGCTACAGATGCATTGAATATGTCATCGACCAGTTTCTCGATTATTTCCTCACACAGGGCATCCTGAACGGCATCCAGAAGCTGGGTGGCGTCAAAATCCGCGTAGGCCGAGAAACTCTTGTCGAAGTCGTCTTCCGGATATTTGCGGTTTGTGAACTGGGCCTTCACGGATACGGTCAGACGGTTGCGTGCAGCCACCTCCTCGGCGGTAACCGATGTCGCCGACACTTCATAGCCGGTGATCTCGGTATGTAGCTGCAGGTCCCCGTCCATTTCCAGCTGCTCCAGTTTGGTCAGCCTGCGGAATTTCTCCCTCATCGCCTCGGTGAACTGTGTGGACAGCATAGGATTGACCTTCAATGCCTTGTATTCTGCGAAGTCTATGGTTATGGAAGTCACGTCCGGCTGGATTGAAGTACCGGAGAACGAATATATCCCGCACGAAACGGCTGACAGCAACGCCGTCGTCGCAATGAGTATGCGGACTATGTGACGTTTAACGTTCATTTTCCAATTCCTTTAATTTTCTGTACAGGGTTCTTTCGGAGATTCCGAGTTCGGCCGCCGCCGCCTTGCGGTTGCCGTCGTTGCGGTCCAGTGCCTTGCGTATCAGGTCCAGGCCGGCACGCTGGATGGACAGGTCGGCCCCAATCTCTTCCTGCGGTTTGACTTCCTCTGTATCCTGCCATTCGGGCTCATCCTTCGGCGGCAGTTGTATGACAGGCTTGTCTGCCACACCCTCTATCTTGTTCCGGAGATAATCCACATCCTGACGCAGCTGATATATCATACGTACCAGAGCTTCTTTCTCCGTTGCGTTGAAACCTTCCTCGTGAACGGTCACGCAGGGGAGCGTACCTTCGTCCTTCGGTATGTATCTGGACAATATTGCCGCTGAAATCTCGCATCTGGGACTTCCGGGGGCGATTTTGCTGCTCTCCAACGCGGATACTGTCTCCGCCACGTTCTTCAACTGGCGTATGTTGCCCGGCCAGCGGTATGACTTCAGAAGATCGACGGCGTCGGGAGTAAGATTCAGCTTGCATACTCCGTATTTCTGTGAGAAATCCGAAGTGAATTTTCTGAACAGCAGTGGAATGTCATCCCCTCTGTCCCTGAGTGCGGGCATCGAAATGGACACGGCATCCAAGCGGTAGTACAGGTCGGAGCGGAACCTTCCCTGCTGTACTGCATAGGCGAGATTTACGTTGGTCGCTGCAATCACCCTCACGTCAGTCTTCATCACCTTGCTGCTTCCTACGCGTATGAATTCTCCGTCCTGCAGCACGCGCAGGAGCTTCGCCTGTGACGACAGGGGCAGTTCTCCTATCTCGTCCAGGAAAAGAGTGCCGCCGTCAGCCTCCTCGAAATAGCCTTTCCTCATTTCATTGGCTCCGGTGAACGCTCCCTTCTCGTGTCCGAAAAGTTCGGAATCTATGGTGCCTTCGGGAATTGCGCCGCAATTCACGGCAAAATACTTGCCCGTCCTGCGTCTTGAAAACTGGTGTATGATTTTGGGAAGGGTCTCTTTCCCCACACCGCTCTCTCCCGCGATCAGCACGGTCAGGTCGGTCGGGGCGACGGCCGACGCAATCTCCAATGCCCTGTTCAATTCAGGGGCATTCCCTACTATATCATACCTGTTTTTCAGGCTTTGTAACTGCAGATTGTCCATGTTCTTGCAAAGTTAGTAAAAATTAATTAACTTTGTTTGGGTATATCCCGAGCGAATAACATTAATTATTATCAATAAATACCCCAAAGTATCATGAAGAAATTTCTTTACATTGTTGCCGCTGCCGCACTGGCAGTGTCAATGTCGTCTTGCGCCAGCGCCGAGAAGATGGCGAAGATGGCCGATCAGGTGAAAGTTACCTGCAATCCCGAAGTACTGGCGGTCAAAGGCGGTGTCATTCCCGCAGACCTTACAGTCACTTATCCCGAAAAATTCTTTGCCCCCAAGGCTATACTCGAGGTGACTCCTGTCATCGTCTATGAAGGCGGCGAGGAAGCTCTCGAACCCCTTATGTTCCAGGGCGAAAAAGTTGACAACAACTATCGCGTCGTAGCTCGTGACGGAGGTGTAGTGAACCAGAGCCTCGTATTCCCCTATAAGAAGGGTATGGCAAAATCAACTCTCGAACTGCGCGGACGCTGCACCGTTGACGGTGGCAAGACCTGGGTGGCTCTTCCCACAAAGAAGGTCGCTGACGGCTGCAACATCACCGAGACTCTCGCAGGCCACGGCTACTACGGAGTGAAGGCTGACGGCTATCAGGAAATCATCAACCTCAATCCCGAAGGACAGGTTATGTACCAGATCAACAGCAGCGAAGTACGCAGCAAAGAGCTCAAGAACGACAGCGTCAATGATTTCCTCAAGGCTCTTGATGAAATCAAGGCAAACGACAGGGAGACCCTCAAGGGCATCGACATCGTGGCCTACGCTTCACCTGAAGGTTCAGAGGACCTGAACAACAAGCTCTCCGACAACAGGAGCAAATCAGCTGACAAGGCTTTCGGCAAGATTACCAAGAAGTCAGGCATCGAAGGCAGCGCCAAATCAGTTAAATCTGTCGGTGAGGACTGGGAAGGCTTCAAGTCATTGGTTACCAACAGCAACATCGAAGACAAGGATCTTATCCTCCGCGTGCTCAATATGTACAGCGATCCCAAGGTAAGGGAGAAAGAGATTCGCAATATGTCCTCAATCTTCCAGGATCTTGCAAAAGACATTCTTCCCCAGCTTCGCCGCGCACGCTTCATCGCCAACGTGGAATACCGCAACTACAGCGACGAGGAGCTCCAGGAGCTGATCAAGACCGACATCGACGTGCTTGACGAGCCCGCTCTCCTGAAGGCCGCTTCTCTCTGCAAGGACAAAGCTGACAAGAAGACCCTCTACAAGAAGGCCGTTGAGAAATACAACTCAGAGAAAGCCAACTTCGCTCTTGCCTGCGTGGCACTGGACGAGTGCAATGTCGAAGAGGCCGAGCAGTATCTCGCCCTTTGCAGCGGCGCCGATGCTGACGTTCTCAACCTCAAGGGCGTATGCGCAATGCGCAAAGGCGAACTTGACAAGGCAGAAGTGTACTTCAACAACTCAAACACTGCTGACGCCCAGAAGAACCTCGGCGTATGCGCCATCCTTCGCGGTGACTATGCCAAGGCTGCTCAGAAATGCGGTGACAAGGGTGTTGACGCCGCTCTGGCCCAGCTCCTTGCAGGCAATACTGACAAAGCTATTGCCATTGCAAAATGCAAATGCCCCAAGGCTCAGTACGTAAAGGCCATAGCCCTTGCCCGTCAGGGTAAGAACACCGAGGCCAAGGAAGCTCTCCAGAAAGCTACCGAGGGCGGCTGCAAGTGTCTTGCCGAGCGTGCTGCAAACGACATCGAATTCGCCAATTTGTAAAATTGTATTTGGATATCCGAAATAATTCTTAACTTTGCAGTCCGCTACAGATTTGTGGCGGACTGCGTGTCAGAAAGATTCAGTTTCGGATACCTCTGGTGAGGTGGGTGAGTGGCTGAAACCACCAGTTTGCTAAA
>JAKSKP010000023.1 GCA_024401635.1 Bacteroidales bacterium | reverse complement strand
TCCTCCTCGTTGAAGAAAAAGTCGTCGTTGGTGGGGTAGTCGGGCCAGATGTCCTCGATGCTTTCGTAGATTTCGCCGTCGTCCTCGAGTTCTTCCAGATTCTCAAGCACTTCAAAGGGGGCGCCGCTTCGTGTGGCGTAATCAATCAACTCATCCTTGGTGGCTGGCCAGGGCGCGTCCTCAAGACGGTAAGCCAATTCAAGTGTCCAATACATAGTCGAATAATTTAAGGCGCTTTGGGGCGTTGTTCGGGTTGCAAAGGTATATAAAAAATCAATAATTCAAACATTATTTGCTAAATTTGCGCAGATACTTTTCAACGTGTTTCACTATGGCTTACACAAAGGAGGAATTGTACGATGAGGCCTTGACGGCGGAGCTTGCCGGGCATTATTCCAGGATACTTGAACTGCTGGGCGAGGACACTTCGCGCGAGGGGCTGAAGAAGACGCCTGAGCGTGTTGCGAAGGCGATGCAGTTCATTACGCAGGGCTACGGGCAGGATCCTGTGGAGATTCTGAAGTCGGCGCTTTTCCACGAAGATTACAGCCAGATGGTGCTGGTAAAGGATATCGAACTGTACAGCATCTGCGAGCATCACCTGATGCCTTTCATCGGCAAGTGTCACGTGGCATATATTCCGGACGGCACCATTACCGGCCTGAGCAAGATAGCCCGTGTCGTGGAGTGTTTTGCACGCCGTCTCCAGGTGCAGGAGAGGCTTACCGTCCAGATACGCGACTGCATACAGGATACTCTGAAGCCTCAGGGTGTGGCTGTTGTAATCGAAGCCGAACATACCTGTATGAGCATGCGTGGTGTCCAGAAATCGGATGCCATCACGACAACGTCGGCGTTCAGCGGCAATTTCCTTCGTGATCACAGGACCCGCAACGAATTCCTCCAGCTGATCAAATAGCAGAGCGACAATAAAAGTACCTGTGCAATTCAGGAGGCCTTTTACCATGACCCCGGCCCCCTGAATTGCACAGGTACTTTTAATATCAAGCTATCTTTTGAATTGCACAGGTACTTTTATTGAGCCCGTCAGAGTTTGGCCTGAACCGCTTCGAGAGCTTCGAACGAGCCGAGGTCGCTCCAGGGGAAGGTGCAGGGAATCATGAATATGTCATTGGATTTCTCCATCACGGCATAGTCTATGGATATGTTCTCGCACTGGGGGAAATAGGCTTTGAGGGCATATGATTCGTCGGTGGTGTAGAGGTGAGGAGCTATCTTGTCCATCACTTCCATAATCTGGGGCGCATATTTCCTTAGCTGGGCATCGATTGTCGCCTGATTCCAGACGAAGATACCCGCGTTCCAGAAATGATTGCCCAGACTTATGTATTCCCCGGCAACTTCGGCATTGGGCTTCTCCTTGAAATTAAGGACTTTCTTTATGGGACGCAGCACGGTTTTCCCGGCCTCGATGTATCCGTATTCAGTGGCGGGTCGGTCTGGAACTATGCCGAGCGTCACGATGCGGCTGTTCTCCGTTGTGAAGTCAAGCGCGGTCCGGATGGTCTGGACGAAATTGTCGTTGTCGCCGATATACGCGTCGGAAGGCGTCACGACAATGTTCACGTCGGGATGGTGCGCAGCAATCTTTGCGCAGGCATAGGCGATGCAGGGCGCCGTGTTGCGGGCCTCGGGCTCGGCCAGGATGTGGCTGGGCTTGATGCCGGGCAGCTGCTCGCGTATGTAGCGGATGTATTTCTCCGATGTCACTATCCAGAAATTCTCGATGGGGCATATAGGCAGAAAACGGTCCACCGTCATCTGTATCATCGTCCTGCCCTGTTTGAGCAGGTCTATGAACTGTTTCGGCCTTTCGGGAGTGCTGATGGGGAACAGTCTCTTGCCGACTCCGCCGGCCATTATCACTACGTGTGTATCCATATGTTTTATAATACAGGTATCAATTTTTCCATCCTGGTGCCTCGTGAGCCCTTGATAAGTACGGTGTATCCCTTGATGGGGTTCTTCGACAGATAGTCGGCGGCATCCTCCGACGTGCGGAAGCAGAGATACTTGCCGTTGCCGGAAGCGGCGGCGAATTCCTTGCCCACGAGCACTACCAGCTCGGGATCCATTTCGCGCAGCTTGGCTATGACTTTCGCGTGCTCGCTCAGGGATTCATCGCCCAGTTCCAGCATATCTCCCAGGAACACGGCCTTGCGTGGCGCCCTTATCAGGCAGAAATTCTCCAGGGCCGCGGCCATGGATGAGGGATTTGCGTTGTATGCATCCACGATGAGGGTGTTGTCCTGCGTCCCGTACATCTGCGAACGGTTGTTGGTAGGGGAGTAGTTTTCTATCGCGTTTATGGCAGTCTGGGTGTCTATGCCGAACTTCCGGCCCACAGCTATGGCCGCAAGCACGTTGTCCGAATTGTAGGAGCCCACGAGATGGGTCTGCAGCAGGTATGTGCGCCCGTTCTCGCATATGGACATCCTCAGGAACGGATTCTCTTCCGTCGGGGGAAGTATCTTGGCATTCTGCAGGAAAGGACCGTAGGGTATGGTCTGCAGCCCTTCACGTTCGGCAACCATGGCATTCAGGTCCTGGGAGGACGTGTTGACAAAGCATTTCCCGTGCACGCTGCGTATGAAGTCGTACAGCTCGCCTTTGGTGCGTTTCACGCCTTCGAAATCGCCGAATCCGAGAAGGTGGGCGCGTCCCACGTTGGTGATGAGCCCGAAATCGGGATGGGCTATCTCCACCAGCTCGCGTATGTCACCGGGGTGCGAAGCTCCCATCTCAATGATGGCCAGCTCCGTGTCGGAGGTCATTTGAAGCAGGGTGAGAGGCACACCTATGTTGTTGTTGAAGTTGCCTCCGGTGGCTGTCAGGTTGTATTTTGTCTGCAGCACCACCTTGATGAGCTCCTTGGTAGTCGTCTTGCCGTTGGTTCCCGTGAGGGCCAGCATATTGATCCTGTTTCCTTCGTGGAGCGTGTTTTCGCGATGGAAGGAAGCGAGGGACTGCAGGGCCTTGAGCGTGTCGGGGAAGGCAATCATCCTGGGATCCCTGGATGATGCCGCATCGCTGCCTTCGGTTACAACGCAGTATGCTGCGCCGCTTTCGAGGGCCTGTAAGGCAAACTGGTTGCCGTCGAAATTCTCACCCTTCAGGGCAACGAAAAGTTCTCCGCCCGTGATGGCGCGGCTGTCCGTGGTTATGCGTGAACCGCACTGCAGGAATATATCGTGTAATTGTGAAATTGTCATTTTGTTCCAGTACTGCCGAATCCGCCGGCACCGCGTTCTGTTTCATCCAGCTGTTCCACCTCTTCCCACTGGACCTGCTCGTAGCGTGCAATGACCATCTGGGCTATGCGTTCGCCGGGCTCTATGGTAAAGGGTTCTGAGGAAAGGTTGACCAGGATGACCTTGATTTCTCCTCTATAGTCAGCATCTATGGTTCCGGGAGTGTTCAGCACGGTAATCCCGTGTTTGGCGGCAAGGCCGCTGCGGGGGCGCACCTGGGCTTCGAATCCGGCAGGCAGGGCAATGAACAGACCGGTGGGAATCATAGTCCTCTGCAGTGGCTCAAGGACTATGGGAGCATCCGTATCGGCTTTCAGGTCCATTCCGGCGGACTGTCCGGTGGCGTAGGCGGGGCAGGGCCATTGTGAACGGTTCACTATCTTGACTTTCATTTGCTGGACATATAATTGTTTATGTTTCGCAAAGATACAAAAATAACCAAAATTATTTTGCAATTCTCCAAAAAATATCTACCTTTGCAGTCCCTTGAAAAAGGTTGGAAGATTCGTTAGCTCAGTTGGTAGAGCACAGCACTTTTAATGCTGGGGTCTTGGGTTCGAGCCCCAAACGGATCACAGGGAGAAATCCTGATTGACAAAACTGCTTCCTTAGCTCAGTTGGTAGAGCACGACACTCTTAATGTTGGGGTCCAGGGTTCGAGCCCCTGAGGGAGCACAAAAAATCGCCGCAAGTTTCTTGTGGCGTTTTTTTGTCTGTATTCCGGTTTCGATCTAAATTTGTATATTTGCTATCGGTAAAACTTGCTGTTATGGAGATTCTTCTGGCATTCATAGGCGGACTGCTGCTGGCTGCGGTTGCCGCGTATTTCATAAACAGGCAGTCGATGACGGCCCTGCAGAGGCGTTTCGACGAGACCGTGGACAAGGTTACAGCCCAGATGAAGGCCGAGACCGGGGAGATGCTCAAGGCGCGTCAGAATGAATTCTCACAGGCCAGTTCGCAGAGCCTGGGCCAGATTGTAAACCCGTTGAAGGAGAATATCGCCGACCTGAAGAAGGCAATGGAGGAGGGGAGGAAGGACCAGGCCGAACGTAGCGGAGAGATGCGCGAGCATATAAGGAACCTCATATCCCACAGCGATGCGGCCCGCAAGAGTGCGGACGAACTGGCCGCCGCGTTCAAGCACGGCAGCAAGGTGCAGGGCGACTGGGGTGAAACCATACTGGAGGAACTGCTGTCCTCGCAGGGACTCACCAAGGGCGTGCATTTCGAGACCCAGGCCGTGATGCGCGATGGAGACGGGAAGGTGCTGCACAGCGTAACGGGAGGCTCGGTCCGCCCTGACGTAATACTCCATCTGGACGAGAAACGCGAAGTCATAATAGACTCGAAAGTGTCCCTTACCTCCTATGTCGACTACGTGAACGCTGAAAACGAGACCGACAGGCAGAATTTTCTCAAAGCCCACGTGGACAGCATACGCAAGCACGTCAAGGAACTTTCCGACAAGGATTATTCATCCTATATCAAGGCTCCCAAACTGTCGGCGGGCTATGTGATAATGTTCGTGCCCAATTCCGGGGCGATGTGGGCTGCCCTCGGCGCGGAGCCGGACCTGTGGCGCAAGGCAGCAGACGCCAACGTGTATATCGCCGATGAGCAGAGCCTTTACGGTGCCCTGAAGATAGTGAACCTCACCTGGACCCAGGTGGTTCAGGCTCAGAATCACGAGAAAGTCTATGACCTGGCCAACGAGATGATTGACCGTGTCGGCCAGTTTATGGAAAGGTACGATGCTGTCGGCAAGGCCCTGGACAAGGCCCGCGAGGAATATGAAGCCGGTCAGCGCAAGCTGCAGCCCCAGGGGCAGAGCATACTCAACACTTCGGGCAAACTTATCAAACTCGGCGCCAGGAACAGCGACAGACACCCCATCAAAGTCCTTCAGGACGAGGAATGACGGGGCTTATCCAGTTACTTTTCCGGAATCTCCATCACGCGGCTCAAGCTTTCAGCGAGGGTCGTGTTGTATCCTTTTGAACTGTAAACCAGTTCCCCGTCCACTCCGGTCAGCCTTATGACGGGCAGATTGTCTTCCTTCATTTTCCTGTCACAACGGTATTTCACCTTGTTCAGGGCCTTGAGCTTGCCTTTGTAGAAGTCTATGCTTTCGCGTGTGGGGCCGGTCACGGTGATTGTGCCTTCCCACCTGTTCAGCTCGGGGGCCGCAACGTCCAGTTGCTGCAGGGCGTGCAGGGTAGGCTCACCGTTTGCGGCCATAATCACGTCCAGACGGCCGCCCTTTCCGACTTTCTTGCCAATGCTTTGTGCCGGCCACAGGAACAGGTCTGACTCGGTCTCCTTGTCTGCTGTGACTTTCACGCTCTGGATATGGGTAAGTATGCTTCCGTCTTCGAGACGGGTGCCGGAAGTGATGATATAGTCGCCTTCGTCAAGCCTGAATTCGTATCCGTGTTCCTCCTGGGTACCCTCATAGTCGAGAAGGGATGTCTTCCCGTCTTTCAGCGATGATATGGTGAAGTGCCTGAAATATTCCGGCTTGGCCGTAAGCGTGTTTTCAGTGATCCTTATGGCCAGAAGGCCCTTGCCGCCCGGCTGCATCCTGGCGTTTTCCATATCCACTTTCACCCAGTCTCCGTTTTTCATCACATAGACGCTTCCGTCCTGATGTGCCACTCCGGCAGGCAGACCTGCGCTTCTGCACACGGCAACATAGAATATGCCCAGGGATGCCCTGTCGCAAAGACGGCTTTTCCATACTGCTATGGGCGGGATTCTGAATTCACGGGGATTGCGTCCCTCGACTATAGTTATGTTTTCCCTGACCCAGGCAAGCGCCTCCTCGGGGGTTTTTACGCTTCCGTTCAGCCCTTCCCTGATTTCCCTATGGAAGGGCAGCAGGTATTCCATTTCTATTCTGGGCGACAGCACGTAGGGATCGATTATGCTGATATCGCTTACGGCATCCTCGAGCACGTCAGCGGTGATGTCTCGGAAGTCCTTGGCGCTGATGCTCTTGAGTACGGTTGCCACAGCTTCGGCCTCTCTGTCGTTGTGTGCGCTGTTCCTGAATGCTTCGATCACTTCAGAGTTGACGGTGCCCTGATGCATGGCCTTGCGTATTTCGTCTTCCTTTTTCAGCCTTGCGTCATTCTCGGCCACCTGTTCGGGGCTGGCGTATGAGGGCAGGGGATTGTTGGCGGGGGGCACAATGTGGAAATCGGCCTTGATGTCGTCTCCGGCCCTGTGCTTGAGGGTTATTTCGGTATATTCGGACGAGGCCTTGTCAAAACCGAACACTCCGTCCTTGGAAGCCCATACGAATATGTCTCCAAGGCCTGTTTCAAGCTGCGCGAAACCCTCCGCGTCCGTGAGGGGCTGTGCCACGGTATAGAACTCGCCGTAGTTGTATATCTTGAATTCCACTTCGGCGCCGCATACGGGAGAGCCTTCCGCATCCAGCACTTTCACGCGGTTGACCCTTGTGGGAACGTAGTTGGATATTACGTTTATTTCCGTGTAAAGTCTGTTCTTGCTGATAACCCCTTCGCTGCCTTCATATTCTCCGAACACATTGGTGTGCAGCAGCATGGCTCTGGATACGGGGCCGTTGAACCATCCTCTGTCCAGCACCGGTTCTGGTTCGCAGGCTCCAAGGAAATGCCACTTGCCGTTCACCCAGGCTTCCACCCAGGCGTGGTTGTCATCGGTATGCGCCCATCTGGGAGTGTATACCTGACGGGCGGGAATTCCGGCCGCCCTGAGAGCGGCTACGGTCAATACGGATTCTTCTCCGCACCTTCCCAGTCCATACCTTATTGTGGCCATCGGGGCTGAGGTCCTGCCGTCGGATGAGTGGTAGGCAGCCCTCTCGTGGCACCAGTGGTTTATCTCCAGCACAGCTTCGGCCATTGACATCCCCTTGACCCGTGCGCAAAGGGAATCGGCGTACACCAGACGGAAGTCATCCAGCGTTTCATTGTTGACCCTCAGGGGCAGCACGAAATGCTTGAACTCCCTTTCAGGTACGTTCCAGCCCATTTCCTGCCTGACATCCAGTGTCTTTTCCACATTCCTGTTCCACCATTGCCGGGAGTATACCAGGCTGTCCGGCAGCGGCATTGTACGGTAAAGAAAATCGATGTATTCGTCCTGTGCCTTTGCGGCAAGGGCGCAAAGCAACAGCGACGCGATTGCAAGGAGTTTTTTCATATATTCTGTCTGTTGTTAAAGA
This sequence comes from Bacteroidales bacterium, assembly GCA_024401635.1. Taxonomy (GTDB): domain Bacteria; phylum Bacteroidota; class Bacteroidia; order Bacteroidales; family UBA932; genus Cryptobacteroides. Next base: position 15,429 of record JAKSKP010000023.1, on the reverse strand, counting down.
TTGCACTTCCTATGCGCACCAGAGTGGCTCCGTGGCGCACTGCTATCTGCCAGTCTGACGACATCCCTGCGGAAAGTTCCGTGAAACCCTCCGGCGCATTTCCTGACCTTATCTTGTTGAAGAGCGCTTCCAGCAGTGCGAAGTCGCTCTCAATGCGGACGACCTCGTCAGTGTGCGAGGCCATGCCCATCAGTCCCTTGAAACGTATGGCGGGATACCTTGCCTGCAATGCACCGCTGTCGGCGAACAGCTCCTCCGTCTGCTTGGGCGTAAAACCCTGTTTGGTTTCCTCCGCACCTATATGGACCTCAATCAATACGTTGACTTCAAGCCGGTTCTGTGCTGCGTACTTCTGTATGGAATCGAGAAGGCGTATGCTGTCCACGCTGTGAATCAGCGTGCAATGGGGGAGCACCAGCTTCAGCTTGTTTGTCTGCAGGTGGCCGATGAAATGCCACTCGATGTCCTCGGGCAACTGTCCGACCTTTGCGGCGAACTCCGCCGGGCGTGACTCGGCGAACAGACGCTGTCCGGCATCATAGGCCTCCCGCAGTTCCTCCACGGGACGATATTTGCTGACGGCCACCAGGCGTGTTCCGTCAGGCAGCTGTCTATTGATGTCCAGTATGTTGTCCCGTATAGCCATTTCTCATTTGGTCCAGTCTCCCGGACCACCCGTCGTCATTTCGATACTATGGCGTCACAATAGACGCAGCGCACAAGTCCCTCGTCAGTATGGTGGAACAGGGGCTTCACGTCTTCGTGGGTGCTGATGCACTTGGAATTGTGACAGTGCAGTGTCACGTCGGTGAAATACTCTTCGTGCTCGGGCATGGCGTGAGTGGGATCGTCCTTCCATTTTATCAGGCTGTAAATCAGTGCCATACGCACGAATTTGCCGTTTTCGACCTGCCTGAAATATGCGGCCCGGGGATCCTGGTCGACCTCCTGGGTAATCTCGTTGACGCGGGGCAGGGGATGGAGTATTGCCATTTTCTTTTTTGCGCCCTCGAGTTTGGCCGGATCCAGCACGAAACTGTCCTTGACCCTTGCGAACTCCTCTTCGTCCAGGAAACGTTCCTTCTGCACGCGTGTCATATAAAGCACGTCGAGCTCTCCTATGACTTCCTCTATTGTCTTCACCTCACGGTAGTTGATGCCCTGCCTGTCACACACGTCGTGCTTGATGTAGTCGGGCAAACGCAGTTCGTCGGGAGCTATGAGTATGACCTTGATGTCCTTGTAACCGCCCAGCGCCTTAATGAGGGAGTGGACGGTGCGGCCGAATTTCAGGTCACCGCAGAATCCTATCGTGATGCCGTCTATGCCCCCAAGTTCACGCGTGATGGTCAGCAGGTCCGTGAGAGTCTGCGTGGGATGTGCGTGCGAACCGTCGCCGGCGTTGATGATGGGAACGCGTGAGAAGCGGCTTGCAACGTAGGGAGCCCCCTCCAGACTGTGCCTTGTGGCTATTATGTCGGCGAACTTGTCGACAACCCTTACGGTGTCGGCCACGGTTTCGCCTTTGCTGACTGACGAGTTCTTTGCGTCGGAGAATCCGAGCACGTTGCCTCCCAGTTCCATCATCGCGGCTGTGAAACTCAGACGCGTCCTGGTGCTGGGCTCATAGAAAAGGGTAGCCAGTTTGTGGTATTTCAGACAGTCACGGTATTTCTCCCTGTTGGCTATTATGTCCAGGGCGAGCGCAATTATCTCATCCGTTTCCTTGCGCGTGAGGTCTGTAGGGTCGATAAGGTGCTTCATTTCGTGCGGATTACAGATTGTTGCGGAATTCCAGTATCTTCTCCGTCCATTCGGGGGCTATGTAGCCATCCTCGGCAGCGACGACGGTGAGAACGTCGAGGTTGGATAATGACCAGTTGGTGACCTTCGCCTCGGCGAGCCTTTCCAGGCCTTTCTTTATTCCATAGGTGAATATGCTGACAACACCGAGAACTTCCGCACCGGCTTCCCTGAGCGTTTCGACAACCTCTATGCAGCTTCCTCCGGTGGAGATAAGGTCTTCTATGACGACGACCTTCATTCCTTTTTCCAGTCTGCCCTCGATTTTGTTGTTGCGTCCGTGTGTCTTGGCGTCTCCGCGCACATAGCCCATAGGCAGACCGAGTATCGTAGCTGCGATGGCGGCGTGTGCTATACCGGCCGTGCTGGTTCCCATAAGAGCCTGTGCTTCAGGGAATTTCTCCTTTACTTTGTCAGCTATCGCCTGTTCCACTATCCTGCGGCTTTCGGGGTAGGAGAGAATGAGACGGTTGTCACAGTAGATGGGACTCTTGATGCCGCTGGCCCAGGTGAAGGGCTCTTCGGGCCTGAGAAATACTGCTCCTATCTTGAGGAGTTCCTTTGCAATGGTTCTTTCCATATGATTATTCATTCAAAAAATCCTTTACACAACGGAGATATGCCGCCACGGGGTCTTCTGCTGCGGTTATGGGGCGTCCGACGACTATGAAATCCGATCCGATTTCGCGCGCCCTTGCGGGGGTGGTGATGCGCACCTGGTCGTCTGCCGCCGCATCCGCGAACCTTATGCCCGGGGTTACGGCGATGAATGACGAACCGCACCTCTCCTTGACTGTCGCAGCTTCCAGAGGAGAGCATACGACACCGTCCAGACCGGCCTGAGCGGCATTGGAGGCGTAATGGGCTATGGTTTCGGCTATACCCGAACCTATCAGCAGCTCCTTCTGCATACGCTCCTCGCTGGTGGACGTGAGCTGGGTTACGGCAATCAGCAGAGGCCTTGTGCCGTCCTCTCGCGTGAGTCCTTCCAGCGCTGCCTTCATCATATCGATGGTACCTGCGGCGTGGACGTTGGTCATATCCACGTCCAGGGAGGACAGCACCTTCATCGTCTTGCGCACGGTGTTGGGTATGTCGTGCAGCTTCAGGTCGAGGAATATCCTGTGTCCGCGTTTCTTTATCTCGCGCACTATGGCCGGCCCCTCGGCATAATAAAGCTCCATTCCTATTTTCACAAAGGGTTTCCTGGCGCATCCGGCGAACTTGTCCAGAAACTCCAGCACCTGTTTGCCGCTGCTGAAATCGCAGGCTACAATCACATCCTTCATATTCTCAATCCTTTAAGGTCTTCCAAACCGAGCTCCTGCATAAGGGCAGGCAGCTCGTCTATAATTTTTTTGCACACCATAGGGTTGCGCAGATTGGCAGAGCCTACCTGCACCGCAGCCGCACCGGCCATCATCATCTCCACTACGTCGCGTGCGCTGCTCACCCCTCCGCATCCGATGACGGGTATCTTCACCGCTCCGGTGACCTGGTGCACCATCCTCAGCGCTATCGGGAATATGCCGGGCCCGCTGTATCCGCCGTAACCCGCTGCCACAATGCTTCTGCGCCGCGCTATGTCTATTCTCATTCCGAGTACGGTATTTATCAGCGTGAGGGCATCCGCACCGGCATCCTCGCAGGCACGGGCTATCTCCACTATATCCGTGACGTTGGGGCTTAGCTTCACGCTCACGGGCTTGCTGCCGGTGACCTTCCTGACCTCGCGGGTGACTTCGGCCGCACTTGCGGCGCTTGTGCCGAAAGCCAGCCCCCCGCCGTGAACGTTGGGGCAGGATACGTTAACCTCTATCAGATCTATCTCCGGGCAGGCGGCAGCCTTGGCGCAACTCTCCACGTAAGCGTCTATGCTGAAACCGCTTATATTGGCTATTATCACGCCATTGTATATGTTGCGCAGGGCAGGAGCCTTCGTTGACACTAGAGCGTCAATCCCGGGGTTCTGCAGTCCCACCGAGTTTATCAGTCCGGCCGGACATTCGGCTATGCGCGGGCTTTCGTTGCCGTACCTGGGTTCTGAGGTGCTGCCTTTGAGGGCAATGCCACCAAGTATGTTCAAGTCATAGCATCCGTACATTTCGGTGCCGAAACCGAAAGTTCCGCTGGCAGGAATCACGGGGTTCCTGAACTTCAATCCGCAAACGTTGACTTCAGTTACCATATTATCTTGTCTTTAGGAAATACCGGGCCGTCTGCGCATACCCTTGCCGGACCGTCCGTCGTGTGGCAGGTGCATCCGTAGCATATCCCGCATCCGCAGCCCATCCTTTCTTCCATCGAAGCTTCTCCGTCAATATCCGCGAGCGACTCGCATACGGCTTTCATCATCACTTTCGGGCCGCAGGTGTAGAAATGGTCGCAACCTTCGGACATTCCGCCCAGAAGGGCCGTTACGAAGCCTTTCGTGCCGGCGCTGCCATCCACGGTTGTTACTTCAACCTTGGCTCCCAGCGCCTTGTACTCGTCCACGAGTATGCATTCTTCCGCTGAGTTGAAGCCCAGTATCACGTTCATCTGTCTGCCTGCGGCAATCAGGTCCTTTGCAAGCGTGAAGGTGGGGGAGGCCCCTATGCCTCCGCATACTATCAGTGCGCGCTTGCTGCATTTCAGCGGATCGAAACCGTTCCCCAGGCCCGTGAGTATATCGAGTTCTGCACCGGGAGTCATAGATGAAAGTTTCCTTGTGCCTTCGCCTATTACCTTGTATATCAGGCTGATGCCTTCTTCGTTCCACTCCGTCACGGCCAGAGGTCTGCGCAGATAGAATCCGTCGATGGCAACGTCGGCGAACTGTCCGCCCCTTTCCATAGCTCCGCTGTCACCCAGCAGGTCCAGACGGTAGGTCTGGTCGGCAATCAGGGCGTTGCTCTTTATTATATATTTACTTTGCAGCATATTCGGCATCTATGGTGGAAATTCCGAAAGTAATCTCTTCCAGCACGTTGAGCAGCACCCTTACCGTGTCGAGGGCCGTGAATATGGTCACGTTGTTCTCCACTGCGGCGCGGCGTATCTCATAGCCGTCCAGACGTGTCTCGTGCTGGTTGACGTCTATGGTGTTTATCACATAGGTTACGTGGCCTTTGCGCAGGGAGTTCACGATGTCGTCACTGCCTTCGTTTATCTTGCCCAGGCTCTTGGTCTTTATTCCGTGTTCCTTCAGGAACTCCGCAGTACCCCTGGTGGCCTGCAGGTTGAAGCCCAGGTCATAGAAGCGGCGCAGCAGCGGAAGGGCTTCCTCCTTGTCCTTGTCGGCTATGGTGGCGAACACGGTGCCGTAGTTCATCACCGATATCCCGGAAGCCTGCAGCGACTTGTACACGGCCCTGTTGAGGGACTTGTCATAGCCTATGGCCTCGCCTGTGGATTTCATCTCAGGCGAGAGGTATGTGTCTATGCCCTTTATCTTTCCGAAGGAGAAAGCCGGACACTTCACATAGTGGCGCCTGCTCTCGGGCAGGTAGGTGTCGGTGAATCCCTGTTCCTTCAGACTCCTGCCCAACATTGTCAGGGTGGCTATCTTGGCCATGGGAACGCCTGTGGACTTGGACAGGAAGGGAACTGTACGGGAAGAACGGGGATTGACCTCTATCACATACACGTTGTCCTGTCTGTCGACTATGTACTGTATGTTGAACAGGCCGACTATGCCGATTTCCCTGCCCAGACGCACCGTGTAGTCTATTATCTTGTCTTTCACGCTCTTGTTGAGGGAGAATGAGGGATATACGCTGATGGAGTCGCCCGAGTGGACGCCTGTCTTCTCCACGTGTTCCATAATGCCCGGGATGAATACGTCCTTGCCGTCGCAGATGGCGTCGACCTCGGTCTCGCGGCCTTCTATGTACTTGTCCACAAGGACAGGGGAGTTCTCGCTCACTTCCACCGCATTGTGGAGATAGTGCCTGAGAGTGTCCTCGTTGCCGACTATCATCATGGCTCTTCCTCCGAGCACGAACGAAGGCCTTACCAGCACGGGGTATCCTATTTCGGCTGCCGCACGTACGCCGTCCTCGACGTTGGTCACGGCCTTGGCCCTTGGCTGGGGAATGCCTGTCCTGCGCATTATGGCTTCGAATAGTTTCCTGTCCTCGGCATTGTCTATGGCATCTATCTGCGTGCCTATTATGGGTACGTCGAATTCCGCCAGCGATCCGGCAAGGTTGATGGCGGTCTGGCCTCCGAGGGTCACTATCACGCCTTCCGGCTTTTCGAGATTGATGACGTTCATCACGTCTTCGGTAGTGAGCGGCTCGAAATACAGCTTGTCGGATATGGTGTAGTCTGTGGACACCGTTTCGGGGTTGTTGTTGATGATGATGGCCTCGTATCCGGCCTCGCGTATTGCCCATATGGCGTGGACGGTGGAGTAGTCGAACTCAACGCCCTGGCCTATGCGTATGGGGCCAGAACCCAGCACGAGTATCTTCCTGCGGGCGCTGACCACGGATTCGTTCTCATCCTCATAGGTTGAATAGTAATAAGGTACGTCGGCCTTGTGCGAAGCTGCGCAGGAGTCGATGAACTTGTAGCATGGAACGATGCCGGCCTTTGTCCTGAACCTGAATACGTCAGCCTCTTTCTCGCCCCACAGCTGGCCTATGTACTTGTCGCTGAAACCCAGCCTCTTGGCCTCGCGCAGCACGAGCTTGTCGTGACGGGCGTCCCTTAGGGTGCGTTCCATTGCCACGATGCGGACTATCTTCTCCAGGAAGAGCATATCTATCTTTGTGCGGTCGTAGATATGCCTGATATCCACACCGTTACGTATCAGCTGAGCTATGGCCAGCATATGGTCGTCCGGGAATTTGACTATGTACTGCAGCATTTCTCCGTCGCTCATCGACTCGAATTTCTTCTTGTACAGATGGCTGCATCCTATCTCCAGGGACCTGACGGCCTTCAGGAGACTTTCCTCGAAGGTGCGGCCTATGCTCATCACCTCGCCGGTAGCCTTCATCTGGGTACCCAGTTCGTTGGAGGCTTCGCTGAACTTGTCGAAAGGGAAACGCGGCACCTTGCACACTATGTAGTCGATGGCAGGCTCGCAGCAGGCGGGCGCATCGGCCACGGTAATCTCGTCCAGGGTATATCCTACGGCGATTTTGGCGGTCACGCGCGCTATCGGGAAACCGCTTGCCTTGGACGCGAGGGCCGAAGAGCGGGAAACCCTGGGGTTCACTTCTATGATATAATATTGGAATGACAGGGGGTCGAGGGCGAACTGGACATTGCAGCCGCCTTCTATCTTCAGAGCCCTTATCAGCTTGAGTGCACTGGTGCGCAGCATCTCATATTCCCTGTCGGACAGGGTCTGGACGGGTGCGACGACTATCGAATCTCCGGTATGCACGCCCACCGGATCCACGTTCTCCATAGAGCAGATGGTGATGGCGGTGTCGTTGGAGTCCCTCATCACCTCGAACTCTATCTCCTTGTATCCTTTGATGCTCTTTTCCACGAGTACCTGATGTACAGGCGAGAGCGCAAGGGCGTTGCGCATCATATCCCTGAGCTCATCCTCGTTGTCGGCGAAACCTCCGCCGGTACCGCCGAGGGTGAAGGCGGGACGCAGCACCACGGGGTAGCCGACCTCTGCGGCCACGCGTACGGAGTCCTCTATGCTGTAGCATATCTCAGAGGGAATGACGGGCTCTCCGAGGCTCACACACAGTTCCTTGAACAGTTCGCGGTCCTCAGCCTGCTCTATGCTTCTGAAGGAGGTGCCGAGTATCTCCACTCCGCACTCGTCCAGTACGCCTTTCCTGGCCAGCTGTACCGCGAGGTTGAGGCCTGTCTGACCTCCGAGTCCGGGAACTATGGCGTCAGGGCGTTCGTAGCGTATTATCTTGGCAACGTATTCCAGCGTGAGCGGCTCCATATAGACCTTGTCGGCCATATGGCTGTCAGTCATTATGGTTGCAGGGTTGGAGTTGACCAGTATCACCTCATAGCCTTCTTCCCTGAGCGCAAGGCAGGCCTGGGTGCCAGCATAATCGAATTCGGCTGCCTGGCCAATCACGATGGGGCCTGAGCCTATCACCATCACTTTCTTTATATCCTTTCTTTTCGGCATGGCTTATTCCTCCATCATTTTTACGAACTTGTCGAACATTCCGCTTTCCTGCGGACCGGGGCATCCTTCCGGGTGGAACTGAGCTGAGAATATCCTGTCGGCGGTGCGTTCAATGCCTTCTACGCTGCCGTCCGTCATATCCCTGTGGGTTATCGTGAGACCGCATTTTACGGCGGAGTCCTCGTTTACCGTGAAGTTGTGGTTGTGGGCGGCGGTGATTATCCTGCCCGTGGAGCATTCGCGTACAGGCTGGTCGCCGTGGTGGCCGAAGCGCATCTCGTCTATCCTGGCTCCATAAGACAGGGCTATCAGTTCGTGCCCGAGGCAGATTCCGAATATGGGATACCTGCCCTTCAGGGCGTTTATCAGTTCAATAAGCTCGGGAAGCTGTCCGGGATTCCCGGGGCCGCTGGAGAAGAGTATTCCGTCCGGATTGAACGCTTCCACCTCCTCGGCGCTCGTGTTGTAGGGCACCACCGTCACATTGCAGGCTCTTTTCGTCAGTTCACGGACAATGCCGTGCTTCATTCCGCAGTCCACCACCACGACGTCGAACTTGTGATGGGGAGTGCGCGCGAACCAGCGGCTTGTGCAGCTGGCCTTTTCCGACCAGTTGACGGAGCAGTCGTATTCGCTTATCATTTTCAAGGCCTGGGCGTCAGTCGTGCTTTCGTCCACTATCGCAGCCTTCATCTTTCCGCTTTCGCGTATGATGCGTGTGAGCATCCTGGTGTCAAGTTCCGCCACGCAGGCTATCCCGCGTTCCTCCAGCTCCTCGTCAAGGGTCTTGGTGTAGCGGAAGTTGCTGGGGGTTTCGCAACACTCACGTACCACGAGGCCCTTCAGCAGCGAGGCTTTGGACTCGGAGTCCTCCTCTATTATTCCGTACTGCCCTATCAGCGGATAGGTCATGACTACGATTTCACCGGCGTACGACGGGTCTGATATTATTTCCTGGTAGCCGACCATAGCCGTGTTGAAAACAATCTCGCCTACGGTCTGGCCTTCATATCCGTAGCCCGCTCCGGTGAACGACATACCGTTTTCTAGGACGAGTTTCTTTCTGACCTGTTTCATTTCTATCTCTTGTAAACTGTTTTTCCTTTGTATATGGTTTCCATGCACCTTCCCCACACCTGTCTGCCATCGAAAGGCGTGCTTCTTCCCTTGGAAAGGAAAGTGGAGCTGTCTATTACATATGGCGTGTCGAGGTCCAGTACCACCCTGTCATCCTCGCGGAGGGGAAGACGGAAACGTCTGCGCGGGGCTATGGCCATCAGGTCTATGAGCCTGTCCAGGCTTATGACACCCTTGCGCACGAGTTCCGTGTACAGCACCGGGAAGGCTGTTTCCAATCCCACGACACCCATCGCGCTGCCGGCAAGCCCGCGGCTCTTCTCCTCGGCGGAATGGGGAGCATGGTCCGTCGCTATCATATCTATCGTGCCGTCTATGATGCCTTCTATCAGTGCCTTGCGGTCTTCCTTGGAACGTATCGGAGGATTCATCTTGAAGCGCCCGTCCTCCTGCAGGTCGTCTTCACACAGGGTCAGATAATGAGGGGCTGTCTCGCAACTTACGTTCACGCCTTTGTCCTTGGCCCTGCGTATCAGGTCTACGCTTTCCTTTGTGGAGATGTGGCAGACGTGATATGCACAGCCCGTCTTTCCTGCAAGTTCCAGGTCACGCGCTATCTGGCCCCATTCACTCTCGGAGCATATGCCTTTGTGGGAGTGTTCCGCGGCATAACGGCCTTCGTGTATGTAGCCTCCCCGCAGCAGACGGTTGTCCTCGCAGTGGGCGGCCAGTATGCAGCCGTTCTGAGCTATGAGTTCCATAGCCTTCAACATCGTTGCGGGGTCCTGCACTCCGCTGCCGTCGTCGGAGAATGCAACGACGCTGTCTTTCAATGCGGCTACGTCCACTACCTCCAGCCCCTTGCGCCCTATGGTGATGCTGGCGTAGGGGATGACATCTATTACGGCGTCACGGCTTATTATGTCCAGCTGGCGGCGGAGATTTTCCGGACAGTCGGGCACGGGGTCCAGATTGGGCATTGTGCACACGCAGGTATATCCTCCAGCGGCCGCAGCCCTGGAACCTGTGGCTATGGTTTCCTTGTAACCGTAGCCCGGCTCCCTGAAATGCACGTGTACGTCAATAAACGAAGGGCTGATAAAAAACGAATTTTTATCAGCCCTTTCGGTAGTATCATATCCGTATGAATTCTGTTGTTTCATCGGAATACAAAGGTAATAATTGTATTCCGAATCACAATGGAATTTCGGAATTAATTACGGATGTGGTTATTTGGTCTTGGGACCTGCCTTTACAAGGGCCTTTCCGGCCTTGTTGCCTTCGTATTTCTTGAAGTTCTTGACGAAACGTCCTGCAAGGTCTTCGGCCTTGGTCTCCCATTCGCCGGCCTTCTTGTAGGTGTCGCGGGGATCGAGGATCTTGGGATCCACGCCGGGAAGGGCTGTGGGAACTTCCAGATCGAAGAAAGGAATCTTCTTGGTCTTGGCCTTGTCGATGCTGCCGTCAAGTATGGCGTCGATGATTCCGCGGGTGTCACGGATTGAGATGCGTTTGCCTGTACCGTTCCATCCAGTGTTCACGAGGTAAGCCTTGGCGCCGCTCTTCTTCATCTTCTTGACCAGTTCCTGAGCGTACTTGGTAGGATGCAGCTCGAGGAAGGCCTGGCCGAAGCAGGCAGAGAACGTAGGTGTAGGCTCGGTGATGCCGCGCTCGGTTCCCGCAAGCTTTGCGGTGAAACCGCTGAGGAAGTAGTACTGGGTCTGCTCGGGTGTCAGGATTGATACGGGAGGCAGTACGCCGAATGCGTCAGCGGAGAGGAAGATGACCTGTTTTGCTGCAGGACCCTCTGAAGCGGGACGAACGATTTTCTCGATGTGATAGATAGGGTATGAGACGCGGGTGTTCTCGGTAACGCTCTTGTCAGCGAAATCGATCTTTCCGTTCTTGTCCACGGTAACATTTTCGAGGAGGGCGTCACGACGGATGGCATTGTAGATATCGGGCTCTGACTCCTTGTCGAGGTTGATGACCTTGGCATAGCAGCCGCCTTCGAAGTTGAACACGCCGTGGTTGTCCCAGCCGTGCTCGTCGTCACCGATGAGCAGACGCTTGGGATCGGTTGAAAGGGTGGTCTTGCCCGTACCTGACAGACCGAAGAAGATGGCTGTGTTCTTGCCCTTGAGGTCGGTGTTGGCTGAGCAGTGCATTGCAGCGATGCCTTTCAGAGGCAGATAGTAGTTCATCATTGAGAACAGACCTTTCTTCATTTCGCCGCCGTACCAGGTGTTCAGGATAACCTGTTCCTTCGTGCTGACGTTGAACGCCACTGCAGTCTCGGAGTTGAGTCCGAGTTCCTTGTAGTTGGCTACTTTGGCCTTTGCTGCGCAGTAAACCACGAAATCAGGCTCCTGGTCGAATTCGGCCTGGTTCTGGGGACGGATGAACATATTGGTCACGAAGTGGGCCTGCCAGGCAACCTCCATAATGAAACGTACTTTCATGCGGGTGTCCTTGTGGGTGCCGCAGAAACCGTCCACCACGAAGAGGCGTTTGCCGCTGAGCTGCTGCTGGGCAAGCTTCTTGAGGACTTTCCAGTTGGCTACTGAAAGGGGATGGTTGTCGTTCTTGTACTCGTCGCTGGTCCACCATACGGTGTCCTTGGACTGCTTGTCCATAACGATGTATTTGTCCTTGGGGGAACGTCCGGTGTAAACGCCTGTCATTACGTTGATTGCACCGAGCTCAGTAACCTGGCCCTTGTCGTAGCCGGTAAGGCCGGGCTTTGTCTCCTCGTTGTAAAGAACCTCATAAGTGGGGTTGTAGAGAACTTCCTTGACGGATTTGATACCGTACTTTGCGAGATCTTTCTTTGTCATGATATTTATGATATTTGTTTGAATCTTCAGTATTTTCTGCAAAAGCGACACAAATTTAGCAATTTTTTTTGCAAAAATCACACCAACCGCAGTTTTCCGTTTCACTCTGTCCGAAATACTCCAGAAGCATGCGGCTCCGGCAGCGTTTTTCTTCCGATACATATGCTATCATAGCCTCCATTCTGTCGCGCGAGGTCTTCTCCAGCATCGTGTAGAGGTCCTTTCTGAGATTCACGTCCCTGGGGTGCAGTCTGTCGTTGTGCAGGCGAATGATGTCGGATACGGTGCAGGGAACGTAGCGTATCAGGTGCTGCAGGCTCATGTTGTAGAGCATCTGGCGCAGCCCGCCGACGCTCATCCCGCATCTTGAGGCGACGTAGTCCTCGTCAATGGTCACCGGATAGGAGAAAAGCCCTTCGTAACGCCGCATCAGTATATCCAGTATCGTTCTCATCTCCTCATATGGAATGACGATGTCGTACAGTTCGGACCTGTTGAAGGTGGCCATCACCCTAGTCGGGACCTCGACGTCTTCCATCAGGGTCCACTGACCGCATCTGTCCAGATATTTCATCGCATACCAGGCCTGGGCGCGGTTCAGGGAGAAGGCGCCGCAGAATTTGCCCAGGTCAAAGCGCAGTTCCCTTCCGGCTCCGGCCTCATAGGGAATGTCGAAGAATGCGTGCACCTTGTGATAGATGCCTTCTATGTAATCCAGAGAGGGGAATGACGTGGAGTGCAGGCTGCGCAGCCTGGAGCAGTCGTCATCGTTCCACAGCAGCAGGGCTTCGGCTCTTTTTCCGTCCCTTCCGGCACGTCCTGCCTCCTGAAAATACGATTCGATGCTCTCCGGCAGGCCGAAATGCAGCACAAAACGCACGTCCGGCTTGTCTATGCCCATTCCGAAGGCGTTGGTGCATACCATCACCCGGATTCCGCCCTTTATCCATTCATCCTGCCTGCGGCTCCTTTCCGCCGCATCCAGGCCGGCGTGATAGAAGTCGGCGCTTATTCCCTGCGCTTTCAGGAAGGCGCTTATGTCTTCTGTATTCTTCCTGCTGCGCACATACACTATCCCGCTGCCCGGACATCCGTTGCAGCAGCCCAATATCTCTCCTCTCTTGTCGACAGTCTCGCGGCATACGTATGCAAGGTTGGGACGTTCGAATCCGCTTCTGACAAGGTTGGGGGCCCCGAATGCCAGTTTGTCCATTATGTCTTCGGCCACGGAAGGCGTGGCGGTTGCAGTCAACGCAATCACCGGGGCCTCCACAATATCCCTGAGCAGGGCAATCTGCAGGTAGTCGGGACGGAAGTCATAACCCCACTGGGAGATGCAGTGCGCCTCGTCGACCACTATGAAATTGACGTTGAACTCCCTAACCCAGGCCTTGAATGCATCGGAGGCCAGGCGCTCGGGAGATATGTACAGGAACTTGAAATCCTCGTATGCGGCATTGTTCAGAGCCGTCTCCACCTCGTGCCTGCTCATCCCGGCGTGTACGGCCAGGGCCTTTATGCCGCGTTCGCGCAGCTTGGAAACCTGGTCCTTCATCAGGGCGATGAGCGGTGTCACCACCAGGGCCATGCCCTCGCGCATAAGGGCCGGCACCTGGAAGGTTATGGACTTGCCGCCTCCCGTAGGCAGTATCCCCAGAGTGTCACGACCTTCCAGAGCCGAATTGATGATATCCAGCTGCCTGGGCCTGAAGCTGTCATAGCCCCAATATTGCTTGAGTGTCTGCTCCGGAGTCATAGCTCAACCTGTACTGCTTTCATTCGATCACGAGGCCGTCCCAGGCAGGTTCAATGCAGAGGGGGTGCCCTTCGTAGCTCCTGTTCTCGCCGCTTACGCGCGCCTTCAATTCCTCGTAGGTGCCCATAGCGTGGCTCAGGTGGGTGAGATAGCATTTCTCTATCCCGGCCCTGTCACGTGCCTTCTTCGCGAAATCCACGGCTTCCTCGAGGCAGAAATGGGAGTAGTGCGGGGCTCCTATCTTCACGCAGTTTATGGTTATGGCCTCCGCGCCTTCGAGCTTTGCCCATTCCTTGTCGGGGAACTCCGCCACGTCGGTGAGATAGACTATCTGGGCGAAACGGTAGCCGAATATGGGGTAACTGCGTTTCTTGTCGTGCCAGACGCGTATGGGAACGACCTCGATGCTCTTCTCCGGGACTTCGGCCCCGGATACTGTGTGATTGTAGCCCTTGCCCGGCTCCCACACCAGAAGCGGGTCGTTGTAATGGGTACTTATTGTGAAACGTTCCTCATTGTCAATGAGATGCACCCGCCATTCAGGTGCGCCGGGATATTTGTTATCCCCGAAGGCATAGGGGTATTCGCCTTTCAGCGCTTCCAATACATAGGGTTCGCAATAGATATGGCTGTCCTTGTGCTCGAAATAGTTGAAGGCCCTGATGTCGTCCAACCCGCCGGTGTGATCCTTGTGGTTGTGCGTCAGCAGAATGGCATCTATGTGACGAACCTTCTCCCTTATCATCTGTTCCCTGAAATCAGGACCGGCATCCACAATCACGCGCATACCGTTCATATCCACCATCGCCGACGTGCGAAGACGCCTGTCCTTCGGGTCCGGACTGGTGCAAACGTGGCAGTCGCAGGCTATCATCGGTACTCCCTGTGACGTGCCAGAACCCAAAATGGTCAATTTAGCCCTCATAGAACCACCTCCTCAATACTGTTTATTATATCATCTCTCCAGGGTCTTGTCACCCTGATGTAGTTTTCGCTCCATCCTTCTGCAAGGCCGTCGGCCGTCTTCTGCTCGAAAAGCACCTTGCTCGGGAGCCCCCTGTTGGCGGCTATGAATTCTTCGTGCAACTGCGAGCACAACTGTTCCAGCATCTCCACCCTGGCCGTCTTCACGCTTTCCTGCACCTGCCCCGGCATTGTGGAGGCCGGTGTGCCTGGGCGTCTGGAGTAGGGGAATATATGTATGAAAGCGGGTTTCACGACATCCTTGAGAAAATCGTATGTTTCACGGAAAAGCTCGTCGCTCTCGCCCGGAAAACCGGCTATTACATCTATGCCGAAGAACACTTTCTGCCTTCCGGGCCTTTCCAAAGCCTTCCTGATGTACGCTATCTTGTCCGCAAAGCCGGCGGTAAGGTATCTTCTGCCCATATTCTGCAGTATGGTGTCGCTGCCGCTCTGCAGGGGGATGTGGAAATGGGGAAGGAACTTTGTGCCAGAGGCTATCCAATCCACGATTTCTTCGGTCAGCAGGTTGGGTTCGATGGAACTTATGCGATAGCGTTCTATGCCCTGGACGGCGTTCAGTTGCTTCAGCAGCTCGAGGAAACTTTCTCCTGTGCTTTTGCCGAAATCGCCGGTGTTCACCCCGGTTATGACTATTTCCTTCACTCCGGTGGCGGCTATTGCCCGTGCATCCTCGATTATCGTCGCTACCGGTGCGTTCCTGCTTTCTCCACGTGCATAGGGCACCGTGCAGTAGTGACATTTGTAGTCGCACCCGTCCTGCACCTTCAGGAAACTGCGTGTGCGTTCCCCGGTGGAGTAGGCGTTGAAGTAGCCGTCAGTGGGCGCGGCAGGGGGATAGCCCTCAGAGGAACCCCTCCCACCGCTTG
>JAKSKP010000022.1 GCA_024401635.1 Bacteroidales bacterium | reverse complement strand
GTAGGTAGCCGCCGTTCTTCGAGAACCCTGTCAACGATTGTTGGCAGGGTTCTTTCTTTTTTAGTATCTTTGTAAAGTACGGAAGTTGAAGCAAGGGCAGTGATGAATTCAAAGGAAAAGACAAACATCGGAAATCTGTTCGATTCCATTTCGCACAGTTACGACCGTTTCAACCACCTTCTTTCGCTGAATGCGGACAGGAGATGGCGTCGTAATGCCATGAAAGGCATTAAACCTGTGGATTCTCTTTTGGATGTGGCTGCTGGAACGGCCGACCTTTCCATAGAGGCTGTGCGCCAGAACAAGGCATCTGCTGTCACGGGCATAGACATTTCTTCCGGGATGCTCTCCATAGGAAGGGACAAGGTTGCAAAGTCCGGAATGCAGGAGCGTATTTCCCTGGTCACGGCCAGTGCTCTGGAGATGCCTTTCGACGATGGATGTTTCGGTGCGGTGGTCTGTGCATACGGAGTGCGCAATTTTTCCGACCTGGATGCAGGCTTGAGGGAGATGCACCGTGTGCTTGCGGACGGAGGTCAGCTGATGATCCTGGAATTCTCCTATCCCGACAACCGTTTCATACGCGTACTTTACGATTGGTTCTTCTCCAATGTCATGCCGCTGGTAGGCAAGACCCTCAGCCACAATGCCGGAGCCTATACTTATTTCCGCGACAGCGTCAAGGGATTCATCTGGGGCAGGGAGATGGCCTCCAGAATAGAGGCGGCGGGCTTCAGGGACGTCACTTTCCGAACGATGACTTTCGGCATAACCACAGTCTATTACGCCTTCAAATGAAAAACAGGATACTTCTCTGGCTGCGCATAGTCCGGCCGCAAACCCTTTTCGCATCGTTGGTGCCCGTGCTTGTGGGCGTACTTTCCGTTCATCGTTCCGGCACTGCCGTAGTCGCTACGCATCCTGCGTTGACGGCGGTCCTGACTGCTTTGTGCGCTCTTTCCCTGCAGATATTGTCCAATCTTATAAACGATTGGTATGACTTCAAGCGTGGCACGGACAAAGCTGGACGAGCCGGCTTCCGAAGGGCCCTTGCAGAAGGAGAAGTCAGTGAACGTCAGATGCTTATCGCTATAGGCATCGACCTGTCGATAGCTGTTCTTACGGGCCTTTATCTGGTATGGGAAGGAGGCCTTCCCATACTTGCCATCGGCCTCAGCGCCATTCTTTTCGCATATCTGTACACGGCGACATCCCATTCTCTGTCGTATCTGGGCATAGCGGATATTTTCGTCCTGCTCTATTACGGACTTATAGCATCGGCTGGTACCGCCTATCTGCTTACCGGCTCTTTCGTGCCTATGGCCTTCCATGCAGGTGCGGTGTGCGGACTCATTTCGATGGGGGTCCTGATGATCAATAACCTGCGTGACATCGAAGATGACCGGGTGGCCGGCAAGCGTACTCTTCCGGTACGCTTCGGAAAGAGGGGAGGAGAGATTGTGATGCTGGCCGAGGTCCTGCTTATGCCTGTGGCAGCCTGGATGGCGTTCGGGTTCTCTCCGTCCGTATTCATCGTTCTTCCGGCACTTGCGCTGTATGGGTGTGTCCTGCATGCTTCCGGTCCCCTGTACAACCGCTGTCTGCTGGCCACCGGTCTGTTGAACGTTCTCTACCTGATTCTTTGTCTGATTTAAGAACCTGTTGTGAAATTTCCTATAAAATGAAACGATTGTCCGCTCTGATGTCGCTGATGACGCTTTCAGCAGTTGTATTCGCCGGCAACCCGGTCATTAGCACGATGTATACTCCCGATCCGGCACCGTACGTACACGGTGACAAGGTCTACCTCTTCGTCGATCATGACGAGGACGACGCGCAGTACTTCAAGATGAAGGACTGGCTGCTGTTCAGCACGGAGGATATGGTCAACTGGACCTATCTGGGCACTCAGGTGACCACTGCGACCTTTGCCTGGGCTAGGCAGGGCGACCGTGCATGGGCTTCACAGGCTGTGGAAAGGAACGGCAAGTGGTATTGGTATCTGTGCTGCAATACGGCAGGGGGAGGCGATGCCCTTGCAGTGGCGGTGGCTGACAATCCCCAGGGTCCGTGGACAGATGCCATAGGCGGCCCTCTCGCCGAGGGCTTCGGCTTCATCGACCCTACCGTGTTCATCGATGATGACGGCAAGGCCTGGCTCTTCTGGGGGAACAAAGGACTCTGGTATGGTCAGCTTTCCGACGATATGATATCCTTTGCAGACGGCTACAGGGAGGTCCCCGGTTACCGTGACCCGTCCTGCTTCGGCGAACTCCAGATGAAGATGAACTGGGCGAAAGGCTGTGACGAAGCAATGACACAGTATGAGGAGGGCCCCTGGGTGTCCAAACGTGACGGCCAGTACTATATAGTATATCCTGCCGGCGGGGTGCCGGAATATATGGCCTATTCCACAGCGCCGACCATCAACGGGCCCTGGACATTCCGTGGCCGGATAATGGACGAGGCTGAGAACAGTTTCACCATCCACGGCGGCAACATCAGTTTCAAGGGCCGCGACTATATGTTCTACCATAACGGAATGCTCCCCAACGGGCAGGGATTCCGCCGTTCCACCTGCATAGAGGAATTCACCTTCGGCGAGGACGGCAGCATCCCCTTCATCCCCTTCACCGAAGAAGGCGTCAGCCCCGTGGGCACCATCTGCCCATACAGCAGGGTGGAGGCGGAGACTATGGCCGGCTCATACGGTTTGAAACTCGATCGCCGGGCCGGCCGCAGACACTGGGTAACCCATATACACAACGGCGACTGGATGATGCTGCGAAGCGTGGACTTCGGGGACAGCGCCCCCGTGCAGGCCACCGTGGAGGTTCTGAACTTCAGGGAGGCCGGCAGCATTGAGTTCTATGCCGACAATATGAGCGGCAAGCCTCTGGCAAAATTGACCGTCGGCGGGGAAAACGCAGTGTACAACGCGCCTGTGACGGTTCCTGTGACAGGAGTGCATGACCTCTTCATATTGTTCAGGGGAGGTGATGGCGAACTGTTCGACTTCGACTGGTGGAAATTCAATGTCAAGGTGAATATGCCGCTCGTCCAGACCAGATACACCGCCGACCCGGCCCCTATGGTGTACAATGGCAAGGTATATCTATATACGACCCATGATGAGGACTTTGGAGACAATTTCGAGATGTATGACTGGTTGCTCTACACTTCCGATGATATGGTCAACTGGACCGACTGCGGCTCTGTGGCATCCACAAGGGACTTCAGCTGGCGCAGCCGTGAGAATGGCGCCTGGGCCCTGCAGGTCATCGAGCGTAACGGCAAGTTCTATATGTATTGTCCTCTGCATGGCCACGGCATAGGTGTACTTGTGGCCGACCGTCCGGAGGGACCTTTCAAGGATCCTCTGGGTAAGCCCATAGTATGGCAGACCGAACATTGGAACGATATCGACCCCACCGTTTTCATCGACGATGACGGCCAGGCATATATGTATTGGGGGAACCCCGAGCTGTATGCCGTCAAACTCAATGAGGATATGATTTCCTACAGCGGCGGAATTATCAGATTCCCCCATATAGAAGACTATCAGGAAGGCCCCTGGTTCTACAAGAGGGACGGACGCTACTATCTTGCCTTCGCGTCCACCTGCTGCCCGGAAGGCATAGGCTATGCGATGAGCGACAGTCCTCTCGGCCCCTGGGAGTACAAGGGGCACATTATGGACCATACCCGGCGCACCCGCGGCAACCATCCCGGCATAATCGACTACGCAGGCAAGTCCTACGTCTTCGGCCTGAATTACGACATAATGCATCTGGATACATATGTGCACCACGAACGCAGGTCGGTCTCTGCCGCGGAGATGCACTACAATGCCGACGGAACCATACAGGAAGTGCCATATTTTATGGACGCCGAGCTGAATCAGGTCTGCAACCTGAACCCTTTCCGCCGTGTCGAGGCCGAAACCATGGCCTGGGGTTACGGCCTCAAGACCGATAAGATTGAAGGGCGTGGAATGGTGGTCAGGAACGCCGATGAAGGCGAATACATCCGGCTGAAAGGAGTTGATTTCAGAAAAGGCGCATCCCGCTTTGCCGCCGTTCTCAGCGCAAGCGGCAATGGCAACATCGAGATACGGCTCGACTCTGCTGACGGCCCCTTGGCCGGAACACTTGACATAACGCCGACAGACGATGCCTTCAAGGAGTTCGGCTGCCGTATCAGCGGAGCAAGGGGAGTACATGACCTTTATTTTGTCTTCCGCGGTGAAAGCGGCTTGCTCTGGGATTATTGGAAATTCAAATAACTATGAAGAGACTGTTGGCCATATGCCTGGTTGCCTACGCATTTGCCGCCTGTTCCGGTGAAGGCGTGGAAATAACTACGGATGACGGGACGATGTACCTGCGCCCACTCGCTGACAATGCGGTAAGGGTGACCGTGACCGGTGACCTTGCCGTGCCCGAGCTCGAGGAACTCGTATATACGGAGAACGTGCCTGCCCCGAAGTACAAACTGAAAAAGACCACGGATGCAGTTACGATGACTCTTCCCGCAATATCGGTGAAGTATGACAAGGCTTCAGGCACACTGTCTTTCTTTGATGCCGAAGGCAAGCTGATACTTCAGGAGAGTTCCCGTCATATGGCGGAGTCCTCCATATCCGGCGTGCCCTGTTATGATGTCAGAGAGACTTTTGTCAGTCCGTCTGATGAACACCTGTATGGCACAGGACAGTTCCAGGACGGCTATCTCGACATACGCGGGCTCAGCAGAAGACTGACTCAGGTGAACACACAGATTTCCCTGCCGTATGTAATATCCAGTAAAGGTTGTGCCGTGCAATGGAACAACTATGGCCTGACCGAGTTCAATCCCTGCGACGAATGCATCGAACTCAGCCGCATCGATGCCGATGCTTTCTCCCAGATGGTGAATGCCACCGGCACTTCCGGCAACCGGAGGGAAATGCGCTGGTTCTCCGATTTCGAGGGTGAATTCAGCATAGCGGAAGACGGCCGTTACGCGTTGCTCCTCGATATGGGACAGTCGATGTCCCGAAAGCAGTTCCTGCAGATAGATGGCGAGGTGGTCTTCGACTGCAGCAACACCTGGCTTCCTCCCACCACGTCCACGATAGCCGAACTCTCGAAGGGAACGCATCGCATATTTGCGACAGGTGTCAAGGGAGATGCCCCCAGACTGTTTATGCGCAGGGTAGACAATACCACAACTTTTCATTCTCCCGTTGCGGCCTCTCTCGATTACACCGTATATGCCGGCGGTGCCGACGAGTGCATAGCCTCCTACCGAAGGCTCACCGGGGAGGTCCCGCATATGCAGGACTGGATGTTCGGCTACATCCACTGCCGTGAGCGCTACAGCTCATCGGATGAAATACTTGAGAATGCCGAAGGATTCCGCCGCCGTGGCATCCCCCTTGACGTGATCGTCCAGGATTGGCAGTGGTGGGGCAAGTACGGCTGGAATGCGCTGCGCTTCGACGAGGACCGCTACCCCGATCCCAAGGCTCTGGCCGATTCCCTTCACGGCAACGATATCCGTCTGATGCTTTCGGTATGGTCGAAGGTGGACCGTAATTCGCAGGTCGGCAAACGGTTGGAGGAGAAGGGCTGCTACATCGAAGGCACCGACTGGATAGATTTCTTCAATCGTGATGCCGCCGATTTCTACTGCCGCAATTTTCTGGACAGCCTTGGCCGCTTCGGCATAGATGCCTGGTGGTTTGATGCCACCGAGCCGGAAAATGACGACCTTGCCGGGCGGAAAGTGGGCATCGACACTATCCCAGGCGAGTTCTACCGCAACGTATATCCTCTCAAGGTCAACAGTACCATGTATGCCGGCCTCAAGACCCTCTCGGACGATGAACCCGTGATCCTGACCCGCAGTGCCTTCAGCGGCATCCAGCGTTACGGTGTGGTCACCTGGTCGGGAGATGTCGGCAACAGTTTCGAGACCCTGCGCCGCGAAATAGCGGGCGGCCTCGGGCAGATGGCTTCCGGCCTGCCGTGGTGGACCTTTGATGCCGGCGGATTCTTCCGTCCTGGGGACCAGTACAGTGACGATGCTTATCAGGAGAGGATGCTCCGTTGGATACAGGTGTCGGTGTTCCTGCCATTCATGCGCGTCCACGGTTATATGAGCCAGACCGAACCCTGGCGCTACGGAGAGCGGACGGAACGTATTTTCAAAAGATGCATAGAGCAGCGCAAGTCACTGCAACCTTATATCGTCGAATGTGCACGCCGCGTATCCGGAGAAGGCTGGACCATGATGCGTCCTCTTGTGTTCGACTTCCCTCAGGACGAGCAGGCCCTGATACAGACTAGTGAATTTATGTTCGGGCCCGACTATCTTGTATGCCCGGTTCTTGAGGCCGGTATCAGTGAAATGGCGGTATATCTTCCTCAGAACGATTCCGGCTGGGAAGACATCCGTGACGGAGAACGGTACGGGGGCGGACAACACTGCACCGTTTCCGTTGACTTGGAAGCAATCCCCGTATTCAAACGTCTCTGAACCGGCTGTCAGCGGAGTATTCCCAGCGTCCTGTCGCGGGCTATGAAGCAGCAGCCCGCGAGGTTGGCGTTGAAGGCGGTGTCTGCCAGTTCTATGGTGGTCTCGCGGTTCACGATGCTGATGGAACATTTGCGCACCGAGCCGAGTACGGCCATTCTCAGATACTCCCCGGCCTTGGCCAGTTCTCCTCCCAGTATCACTTTTTCCGGATTGAAGATATTTATCATTGCAGCCACGCCTTTGCCCAACTGACTGCCGATTTCCTCGATGATCTCTATCATCAGCATGTCTTCGGAAAGGATGGCCTGAATGAGGTCATCCAGCACTATTTCCTCGTTGTTCTCGATTTTTCTGGACAGGGTGGACCTTGCGCCGGCCTTGTGTTTGGCCAGCAGCAGACGTTGTGCCGCGAATCCGGAGGCTTCGGTCTCGAGGCACCCTTTCTTCCCGCAACGGCAGAAAATCTCATTGTCGAACATAGTGATATGGCCAAGCTCGCCCGCAAGTCCGGTGGATCCGTAATACAGATGCCCGTCCAGAATCATACCCATTCCAAGCCCCCAGTTAATGTTGATATACAGCATGTTGCGTATGTTGTCGAGATGCCTGAGGCAGTATTCTCCGTAGCAGATTATCCTTGAGTCGTTGTCTATGTACACTTTCATTCCCAGCCTTTCTTCCAAAGCTTTGCCCAGAGGCTTGCCCGCATCGGAAAAGTAGTTGAAACTTTCCCCGCTTTCGCTGTGGACTCTGCCAGGAATGCTTATGGCGCAGGCTATCAGCTTACCGGCATATTCTCCCGCTTCCTCAAATGCTTCCAGTATGGCTGCACACATATTCTCATATGCGTCGTCGTTTTCCAGAAGATAGGGTTTGTCCGCACTTTCATAAACGATTTTTCCGGTCATGTCGCATATTCCAACTTTAAGGTGGTGGCGGTGTATCTCCACGCCGGCGAAAAATCCTGCAGCGGGATTCAGGGCGTAGGTCTTCGATTTACGGCGGCCGGCAGTACGCTGTTTCCCGTAGTCTGTGACGAGTCCGTCCCCGGTCATCCTTTCCATTACCTTGGTGACTGTCGGAATGCTCAGTCCTGTGCTTTTGGCAAGGATTCCGGCTGTCGCCGTGCCGTTCCGGACGAGTTTCTCGAGGATTGAGGGATGATTTCCGCTTTTTTTCACTTTTTTTACAAATTCCTGATATGCACGTGTTTCCATAACATATTAAGGTAACTGTACCTTGCCCTATATGTGAGTTTAAATATTCTTAAATATATTGTTAATGGGCAAGGCGAATATTAAAATTTTTTAATGTTAGGTGCAAATATAGATATAAAATTTATATTGTATGGCAAATTAAGAGAATTTTGTTAAAAGGAAATTTTTTAGTAAAATTGCAGTTACAGGATGAATTATATTTAAAACTAAAGATATGGATTTCAAGAAATTGGCTGAAAAGTACGAGAGGGAGCTGTTGGAAAACTGCCTTCCTTTCTGGCTTGAGAAATCTCAGGATTTGCAGTACGGCGGTTATTTCAGTTGTCTGAACAGGGATGGAAGCGTGTTTGATACGGACAAGTTCATCTGGCTGCAGGGCAGGGAAGTGTGGATGTTCGCTATGTTGTACAACAATCTCGAAAAGAGACAGGAGTGGCTTGACTGCGCCATACAGGGCGCCGAGTTCCTTAAAAAATATGGCCACGACGGCAACTACGATTTCTATTTCAGCGTAACCCGCGAAGGAAAGCCCATCGTATACCCGTATAACATCTTCTCCAATACTTTCGCCTGCATGGCATTCGCCCAGCTCGCAAAGGCCACCGGCAGCGCCGAATATGCCGAGATTGCGAAAAAGACCTTCCAGCGTATCCTGGACCGGCGTTCCAATCCCAAGGGGAAGTGGTGCAAGATAGTTCCCGGGACACGCCCTATGAAGGATTTCGCCCTTCCTATGATCATCTGCAACATGGCTCTGGAAGTGGAGGATATAATCAATGATCCCGAACTGATAGAGAAAACCATCGACGAGAGCGTGCACGAGATTGTGGACGTGTTCTACCAGCCAGACCTCGGCGTCATAATGGAGAACCTGGCCCCGGACGGCAGTCTTCTCGACTGCTTCGAGGGACGCCGTGTCAATCCCGGACACGATCTGGAAGCTATGTGGTTCCTGATGAACATAGGTATACGCCGTGGCGACCGCAAGCTCATCGACAAGGCCGTCGAGATTTCCCTAAGCGTCATTAAATACGGCTGGGACAAGGAGTACGGCGGAATCTTCTACTTCATGGACCGCAAGGGTTATCCGACCCAGGAGCTGGAATGGGACCAGAAACTATGGTGGGTGCACATCGAAAGTTCCATCGCTATGATAAAGGGTTATCAGCTGACCGGCAACAAGGAATGCCTGGAGTGGTTCGAGAAACTCAACGACTATCTCTGGAAGAATTTCAAGGATTATGACTATCCCGAATGGTACGGGTACCTCAACCGCCGCGGCGAGGTGCTTCTGCCTCTGAAGGGCGGCAAATGGAAAGGCTGTTTCCACGTGCCCAGAGGACTGTTCCAGATATCACAGATACTCAAGACTTTGCAATGACAGGCAGAAAAATCATAACACTGGCGCTTTCGCTGCTTGTGGGCGTGGCAGCACTCTCGTCCAACCGCAATTATATGTGGTTCGACTGCGAGGCCAACTACAAGGCCCTCTCCAATCCCGACAGCATAAGGTTCTATCTGGAGCGCGTGCATTCCATAGGATTCGACAACGTCGTCGTGGACGTCAAGTCCATAATGGGCGAGGTCCTCTATGACAGCCGCATAGCTCCCTATATGAGCCCGTTCGACGGTGTGGAAAGGCCCCGCGACTACGATATGATGGGATGGTTCATCAAGTACGGCCACGAATTGGGAATGAACGTGTTCGCCAGCCTTAACGTGTTCTGCGGAGGCCACAACTTCATGGACCGCGGCATCATCTATACTGACCACAAGGACTGGCAGAGCATTTGCTACGACAAGGGTAAATTGGTGCCTGTCAGCCAGATAAAGGACAACTACAACGGGATGATAAATCCCGCGGATCCCGAGATACAGGAATACGAGCTTTCCATACTGAAGGAGTTCGTGGCGGCCTATCCGGAGTGCGACGGACTTATTTTCGACCGCGTGCGCTACGATGGGATGACTGCTGATTTCAGCCCTCTGAGCCGCAGGCTGTTCGAGGAATTCCTCGGGCATGAAGTGGAGAACTTCCCGGAGGATATACTGAGCTGGTATGACTCCAAGGGCCATCTGCGCAAGGAATGGGCGAGAGGCAAGTACTTCAAGGAGTGGTGTGAATGGCGGGCCGGC
This sequence comes from Bacteroidales bacterium, assembly GCA_024401635.1. Lineage (GTDB taxonomy): Bacteria > Bacteroidota > Bacteroidia > Bacteroidales > UBA932 > Cryptobacteroides. The sequence goes on along the minus strand of JAKSKP010000022.1, from coordinate 13,882 downwards.
GTGATACACGATTTCATCGAAAGGACGCACCGCGAGCTCAAGGCCATCAATCCAAAATTGCAGATAGGCGATTACACCGGGGCCTGGTATCCCACCTATTATCAGGTGGGCGTGAACTGGGCTGCGGACAGCTACGACCCATCCGTCGATTTCGACTGGGCGACGCCCACCTACAGGAATACGGGTTATGCACAGATGCTGGACGTATATATGACCGGGCTGTATTATTCATATATAACGAAAAAGGACATAGACAGAGCTGTGGGCGGCCCCAAAGGGCAGAGTTCGGAAGCCGGACTTCATCTTGAGCTGAAATACTGCTACAGCGTCGAGGGCGGTGCCGAGCTGGCGAAACAGATAACGAAGGGTGTCGTGCCTGTGGTCGGCTCCATATATGTGGAACAGTATCTGGGCAGGATGAAGAAATTCGCTCCCGCCGTTCAGCAGGCCCTGCGTTCCACCGAGGGCGTGATGGTGTTCGATATTTCACATCTGAACAAGCACGGCCTGTGGGGAGACCTGGAAAAGGCAATGAAAGCAAAATAAGTTAACAAGTATATAAATTATGTGTAGAAAACTTTTATCTGTCATTCTGCTTCTGACTGTGGGATTCACGGCTTTGGCCCAGAACACACTCAGGGGCGTGGTGAAGGATGCAAACGGAAATCCGCTCGAGGGAGTTACGGTCATGGTGTCCGGAACCACCAACGGAACCGTTACCGATGCAAGCGGAAAGTACTCCCTGGCCGTCCTGAAAGGGGATGAGATCGAATACAGCTGCATCGGTCTCCAGTCCTTTTCATTCAAATACAGCGGAGAGAAGGTTTACGACCTGGTGATGCAGGAGGACAACCTCTTTCTCGAAGACGTTGTGGTCGTGGGTTACGGCACCCAGAAGAAGAGTTCCCTTACAAGCGCTGTGTCTGCCATCAAGGGCGATGACCTTCTGAAAGCTCCTTCCACCAACGTGTCACAGGTGCTGGCAGGCCGTCTGCCGGGCATTTCTTCCGTACAGGAGTCAGGTGAGCCCGGTCTTGACCAGGCATCGCTGCGTATCCGCGGTTCCGTTTACGGTGTGGCCTATGTTGTGGACGGTTTCCCCGTTGACAATATCAATGACATAGACCCTGCAGACATCGAGAGCGTGTCAGTCCTGAAGGACGGTGCCTCGGCTGCGGTTTACGGTCTGCAGGCCGCCGGCGGCGTGATTATCATTACAACCCGCAAAGGTGACAAGGGCAAGACCAAAATTACCTACAACGCATCTTTCGGTGCTTCGATGAACGCCAACTTCCCCCAGTTCATGAACGGCCCCCAGTTTGCGTATTACTACAATACAGCGCAGATGATGGACCAGCTGGCAAACGGGGAAATCTCATCCGTGGACCAATATGAGCCGTTTTTCACCAAGCGCAACGTTGAGGCGATGATAAACGGAGACCCGAACGACGGATGGGACAATGTAGACTATATCAACAAGATATACGGCACGGGCTTCACCCAGAAACACAATGTCACCGTGCAGGGAGGAAATGACAATGCAAGGCATTTTACCTCTCTGGGTATCATGAATCAGAAAGGTAATATCGACGGATTCAACTACCGCCGCTACAACCTCCGCTCGAACGTTGACGGCAAGATAGGCAAGAACTTCACTTACAAAGTGGGCATCAGTGGTGTAATTAGCCGCCGCGAGACTCCCGCATACCTTTCCGGCGGCTCCGATTCCGATGGCGGAACTGAAGCGGGATGGTTCAGCATCTCCCGCCAGGCAATACAGATGCATCCCTATCTGCCCGAGAAGCATGAAGGCGTTTATACGGGTGCGGTCCAGAACAACCAGGTTTTTCTTGTGAGTCCTCTCGCCGCCATTTACGATTCCGGCTACAAGAAGACCAACGGCTCGCAGATAAGTGCCAATGCCGACCTGCAATACAATTTCCCTTTCCTCAAGGGACTTGCGCTCAAGGTTTCCGGTTCCTACAGCTACAGTACGTCATACAACAAGAACCTCAGCACTCCGTATGCAATGTGGTCACATATCAAGAACGATGCTGGCGAATGGGTATGGAACAAACGTACCGACAACCCTCACGTTTCCGAAAATGTCACCAACCTCGGTGAAGGAACCACATTCTCAGAGCAGATTGTAGGGCAGGGAAGTGTCAGCTATGCAAACAGTTTCGGAAAGAACAACATTGACGCTCTCGCTCTTGTCGAGCTGCGTCAGTATCGAGGAAACGGTCTTGCAGCTTATGTCAAGAACCTGCCTTTCGCCTCTCTTCCCGAGCTCAGCAACGGTGTGGCCACCAACAACCCTGTTTCAGGTTGGAGCAGCGCAAGCCGCAGCGCCGGTTACGTGTTCCGTTTGAAATACGACTATGACGAGAAATATCTGGCAGAGTTCACAGGCCGTTATGACGGTTCCTACAAGTTCGCAGGAATGACCAGGACCCGCTGGGGCTTCTTCCCTTCAGGTTCCATAGGATGGAGAATGTCCAAGGAGGACTTCATGAAAAACGTCAGCTGCATTGATGACCTAAAAATCCGCGGCAGCGTCGGTCTGCTCGGAAATGACAGCGTCAGCGAGTATATGTTCCTCAGCACATACAGTCAGTATGGCTCACAGGTTGCATACGGCCTGCTCAACGGCTCCACCCAGATCAACCCCGCCTACTATGCTTCCGGCATTCCCAATACGGACCTTACCTGGGAGAAGACCCTGAGCTACAACGTAGGTTTCGATATGACGATGTGGAACGGCCTTCTCGGTCTGGAGGTTGACGGGTTCTACAACTACACCTACGATATGCTGACTTATCAGAGTACGGGTTTCCCCAGCTCAATGGGCGGTTACTATCCCACCTGGGTAAACAAGAATGCTCTCGATGCAAAGGGTGTGGATATTATGGTAAGCCATCGCAATCACTTCAATCTCGGCGGCAAGCCTTTCTTCTATGACATTACCGCAAGCGCCACATGGAGCCACACACGCTGGCTCGTGTATGAGGACGAACCCAATATCGTGGACTATCGCAAAGTTGCCGGTACAACTTATGGCAGCATACTCTGCTGGCAGGCTGACGGGCTCTTCAAGAGCGAAGCCGAAATAGACAACAGCGCCTGGTACGGCACACGCCCCAATGTGGGTGACATCAAGTACAGGGACCTCAACGGTGACGGCAAGATCGATGAGGACGACAAGGGTTATTTCGGCCGCAGCAACCGTCCCCAGCTGACTTTCGGTCTCAACCTCAACTTCAACTGGAACGGCATCGACTTCAACGCCCAGTTCACCGGCGGCGCGCTGTTCGACGTTTCCCTTACAGGCACCTATTATAATGGCTATGATGACAACACAATCTGGACTCAGACCTTCAAGGAAGGCGGCAACTCGCCTCTGTTCCTTGTCCAGAATGCATACAGCGAGTTCAACAAGGATGCGACTTTCCCGCGTCTTACCTTGAGTACGACCAGCCACGGCGGGGACAACGGTCTGAGCAGCACCTTCTGGATACGTGACGGCAAATATTTGAGGCTCAAGACCGCCCAATTGGGTTATACCCTTCCCAAGAAGTGGATGAATGCAGTCAGAATCGAGGCCCTGCGCTTCTTCGTGGAAGGACAGAACCTCTTCACCATTGACGGACTTCCCGAGGGTATTGACCCCGAGAGCCCGGGAGTAAACAACGGTTACTATCCCCAGCAGCGTCTGCTGATGGGCGGTCTCACCCTTACATTCTAAAAGACAGGAGGAAAAGTTATGAAAAAATACATTGCAATCATCGCTTCAGCCCTTGCGCTGGTATCCTGCAACAAATTCCTGGATATGACTCCCACCAGCAGCGTCTCTTCAAAGATAATGTGGGAGAGCACAAAGAATGCCGAGTATAACATCAACTATCTGTACACCTATATCTGGGACCTCAATTCCCAGCCTACGGTCATCGGTCTCACCGAGTCCCTTACAGATGAGTTGAAATACACTTCCTACAACTACAACTCCCTCTGCTACATTCCTTCAGAGTTCTCATACGGCGGTTCTGTGATGACAGCCTCCTATGTGGATGCCTATATGGGATATTGGAGTTCGCTCTATACTGCAATACGCCAGACAAACGAAGCCATCAGCTATCTGAAGTCTTACGGGCAGATGGACGATGCCGACAAGTCCCGTCTCGAAGGAGAGCTCCGCTATCTGCGCGGCTACCTCTATTTCGAACTGGTTAAACGCTACAAAGACGTTATCATCTATGACGAGGACCTTTCAAAGATTGCCAAGGATGTAGCCCTGAAGACGGAGGCCGAAGCCTGGGACTTCATAAGCAAGGACCTGCACTATGCCGGCAAGAACCTTCCCGCCGCTGCAGCCGCAAACGGCCGTCTCAACAAGGGTATTGCGTATGCAACAATCTCACGCGCAATGCTTTATGCAAAACGCTACGACGAGGTTATTGCAGCGGCCGATTCCGTAACGGCCTTGGGATATGTGCTGGAAGAAAATTATGCCGATGCCTTTATGAAACCGCTTTCGCAGGGCAACAAAGAGGCTATTCTCCAATACACTTTCGATTATGAGAAGGACATTATTCATGATTTCAATAGATACTATACTCCTGGTGGTGACTATGCCCTGATTGACAGTAAAGGCGGTGCATACGGCGTGCCTACACAGGAGATGGTGGAAAGCTACGAATATGCAAAGGGCGGTTTCCCGAACTGGGCTGCCTGGCATACTTCGGCAGGCACTGTGGCAACTCCTCCCTATGCAGAGCTTGAACCTCGTTTCCAGGCTACCATACTTTATAACGGATCTTCCTGGAAAGGTCGCACCATCGAGCCATACGTAGGAGGAAAAGACGGCTGGGCTGTCTGGAAGACGGACAAGGAACCAAGGGGCAAGACAGTTACCGGTTATTATCTTCGCAAGCTCGTGGATGAGAACTATGATGTGAATGCCAAGGGCGGCAGCAATCCCTTCACTTTCCTCCGCTATGCAGAAGTGCTTCTCAACCAGGCTGAGGCCTATGTGAAAAGCTCCACTCCCCAGGAGGACAAGGCCAACAACATCATTCGCGCCATCCGTGCACGTGTGAAACTTCCCTATACCAACAAGTCAGGTTCATCCCTTTGGGATGCAATACGCCAGGAGCGCAAGGTGGAACTTGCATATGAGGGCCTCCGTTATTGGGATATGCGCCGTTGGGAACTCGCCGCCGAGAACTATCCCACCGGGCTTGCAAATTACCAGCAGCATGGCTTGAAGATAGAGAAGAACGGAGAAAACTTCGTGTACAGCTACGTCTCCGTGGATGACAAGGACCGCACTTTCGCGTCCAAACTCTATCGCTTCCCTATGCCGGAAAGTGAGCTTAACTCAAACAAACTTGTTGACCAATACCCTGAATGGAAGTAATTATGAAAAAGATTATTATCGCAATAACAATTGCGGCCGCAGCCATTCTCACGGCCTGCCATGAGCCGCAGTTCATCGAGTCCAACGCTGACCGTCAGGGCATTACGAGCCTCAGCGTCATTTTCACGTCCGGCAAATACGCCGATATGGAAATGACCCGCTACGTCATTCCCGAGGAAGCGTATGAGGAGGGGTACTTCGATATCCCTATTCCCTGGTACTATCCCGAGACTTCCGATGACGTGACAAAGGACTATATGTTCGAGCTGAAAGTTCAGGCCGAGCTCCAGCCCAATTTCAAGATATCCCCGCAGCTCGGAATACTGGACCTTACAGAAGAACATAAATATACCCTTACAGACCCTAAGGGCAATACGCGTCCCATCATCATTGCGGCCCACCGCGCACATTCTTCGAATGCCGAGCTCGTGTCGTTCATGATCAATGATATGATGATGAGCTGCATAATATATAAGGATAAGAAGGAAATTCTCGTGCCTTATCTCGGCGACCTTTCATCTGTATCCGTTAGCGGACAGGTGTCTCCTCACGCCACTCTGGCCAAGATTTCAGGTAAGACATACAATGCTGGAGGCAAATATAACCTGAATACCGGTGCCACCGTCTCAGTTCTTGCCGATGACCAGAAGACTATGGTCGAATATTCTGTAAGGCAGGGACTTCCCGACAAGATTGATATGGGTCTCAGTCCCGCATCCGTGGCTCCTCTGTTCAATATCGATCCCGTCACTATGGTCGGCCTGCCAGCATTCAATGAGAAGGCTTACGTTTCTCTTGCATACCTTGAGAACACACTTGTCGTCTCAACAGGCAACGGCACGGCCCCCATGTGCCTCAACTGCTTTACCGGCGCAAAGACGGGCACGGTCAATCTCGGCAGCGCAGTTGCTGACGTGATAACCAATGACGAGGCCGAGCATATGCTTATTGCCAATTGCGCGCAGGGAGGCGACAGCAGGGAGGACGTGAATATCTATGTCACTTCTTCAGTGAAGACCGCCCCGACTCTGCTTGGCAGCTTCACAAATCCCATTGACGTTCCTATCGGTCACAGAATGAAGGTGATAGGTGACGTGACGAAAGATGCGCTGATAACATTTACCGCTGAGGGAATAGACGGCGTTACCACAACTGCGAAAGCCGTTTATGTCAAAGTCAATGCCGGCGCCATCGCAGGCGACCCTGTGGTCGTGGACTTTGCAGGTCTCGGCCTCAGTTGGGGTTCGGCCCCGGTGAGCGTCGCTACTGTTGTCCCCGCATCCCTGGCTCCTGAACATGACGGTTGGTTCCTGGATTACTATGGGGAGAACTCGGATGCAGACGGCAACTACCTGCTGCACTATATCGATGCCAAGTCCCATGACAATATCGTTGCCAGAATAGGCAACTGGGCCAACAATCCCAACTGTCTGGATATTAAGACTTTCAACAATGCCCGCTATATGACGCTATTTGTCGTCAGTCACTTCCCGTGCTGGGGTTCCGGTCCTATGCTCTACCTTTTCGATGTCACATCTGCCGATTCTGCATCATTGCAGTTCTCCAATACCGGTATAAAATGGTTCCAGGATGGCACCTATGACGGGGAGGTCGGTGCTTCAGGCGACGTTGTCCTCGCCCCCACGGCAGACGGTTACCGTATGTACGTTTACTATTATGACCATCATTCACAGGCCATTGGCGCCTATGTATCGGATTGTATAAAGATATGATTATGAAAAAGGTACTTTCAATATTGACCGTCGCCGCCCTTGTCCTGGGCAGTACGGGATGCAAGAAAAGGGACAACTCTATCCCCAACTGGCCTTGGCATGATCCAGACGATCCTGACGGCGAGTGGGTGGACGTTACCGCCGATTACGGCTTCATGCCGGAATATGTTCAGGTGCTTCAGTCTCCTTCACGCCTTCAGAACAAGAATGCCGTTGCATATATCGCAAGAGTTGATATGACAAAGACTGATATGAATGTCTGGGCTATCAATGATCCTGAACTTGATGGCAGCAGTGATGCCCTCAGAACTCCGAAGGAGTGTTATGAGGCTGTCGGTAAGCCTTGCGTTATTATCAACGGCGGATATTTCTATTCGGACAGCGGAATCAACTATCCCGCCAGTCTGGCCATCAGCAACGGAACAATGTTATCCCCGAACATCAACTATGCTTCTGAGGATTGGGTAGTGATGTACTATCCCACAAGGGGCGTATTCCTCCAGCAGGCAAGCGGCTTTGTCGCCGGTTGGACATATTTCCAGGATGCAGACCACCATTATCTCTACACTGCTCCTGCAGCGAATGCCTGGGGCGCCACTCCTCTTCAGGTGCCTGACGAGAATTTCCCTACTGCATCACAGAGCGTTGTGGCCAAGAACGGCGTGGGAGGAGGTCCCGTGCTTATCAAGAATGGCGAAATCGTCTGCACTTACCGTCAGGAACTTTTCAACGGCGAGACTTCTGGCATACTTTGTGATACCCGTCATCCCCGTACGGCTATAGGAATCACTGCCGATAAGCATCTGGTGATGTTCGTGTGCGAAGGCCGCGATATGACTCCCGGTGTTCCGGGCTACACTCTTGACGAGCTGGCCAAGATTATGCTTGCACAGGGCTGCGTTGAGGCCATGAACCTTGATGGTGGCGGATCCACCTGCATGTTGCTCAATGGCAAGGAGACAGTAAAGCCTTCTGACGGTGAGGAAAGGCCGGTAGGCTGCTGCATTTATATTACCAAGTAATGAAGAAGTTTTTTATAATATTGTTTGCCGGCCTGTGCGTTGTGACTTCCTGCATAGACGATCCCATCGTCCTGCCCTGGACCCCTGTCACTCCTGTAAAACCGGATCCTCCTACGCCGGGTCCGGACCCCGGACCACAACCTGAGGGCAAGCCCCGCTATGTCTGGATTGACGCTTCCGCGAACTTCCAGTATTATGCCAATGACAAGGAGTATATCGCCAAGGACCTTACCCGCGTGAAAGAGGCGGGTTTCACTGACGTCATTGTGGACGTGCGCCCGACAGAAGGCACCGTGCTATTCAAGTCAGCCAAGGCTCCGGCAACCAAGCGGCTTGCAGCCTGGGTGCGCAGTTCCACAGGAAGCACATCCTACAAGTTCGTCGAGAGAACGGCCGATTTCGATTACCTGCAGGCTTTCATCGATGCAGGGCATGCCGCAGGGCTGCGTGTGAATGCTGCAATCAACACATTTGTATGCGGTTATGGCGGATATTATGGTCTTGAAAGCGAGGGCCCCATATTCAGCGGCAACATCCCCGAAAGCTGGGCCACCGTGGTCAATTATTCAGACGGCGTACGCAGCAGCTTCTATAAAGGCGTTGAAGGCACAGTGTTCATGAATCCTGCCAATGACAACGTTCAGGAGTATATGTTGACTGTCATAGGTGAACTCGCATCCTACAAGGACCTTGACGGCATCATACTCGACCGCTGCCGCTATGATGACACGGAGCTCGGAAGCGATTTTTCGGCCGAGAGCAAGGCGAAATTCACTGAATATCTTGGCTCTGAACCGTCCAAATGGCCGGTTTTTGATGCTGGAACCACTTCCGGCCTGCCTGCCAAATTGACTGACGAGCAGAAAGCCTGGGTCAGCTTCAGGGCCAAGGTTATCCACGATTTTGTTGCTGCAGCATCTGACAAGGTCCACGGCATCAATCCTAAAATCCGATTTGGCTGTTATGTGGGTGCCTGGTATTCTACCTATTATTTGAGCGGCGTGAACTGGGCCAGCCCGAAATATGATACGGCTAAGAAGGAATCTACATATTCCGGGAAAGTGGACGCGAACTACAGCAGTTTCGGTTATGCCGACCATTGCGATTTCATGATGTTGGGCTGTTATGCGGCAGCAAGCAGTATAACGGGCTCCGGCGAATGGACAATGCAGGGTTTCTGCAATCTAGGCCGTAAAAGGCTTGCCGGTGATACCGAATTTGCCGGAGGGCCCGATGTCGGCAATCCCACAGGCTGGGAGAAAGGTGGACAGGGTGCAAAGATTCCCGCTACCATCAACGCCTGCATCAATGCAGCTGACGGTTATTTCGTGTTCGACCTCTGCCATATACGTATGTATGATTACTGGCCAGATTTCAAGAAAGGTTTCGATGAATATCTAAATACATTATAACTTATTATCAACCAATTATTAACTAATTTTTCACACTTTATGAAAAAATCATTTTTGATGCTGGGCGTCGCTGTTCTTGCAGCGTTCGTTTCCTGCAAAAAAGAAACTCCTGCCGCTGATGTGCTGGAAATTATCAATGCACCCGAGACAGTAATCACTAAAGATGGTACAGACACTCCTCTTACAGTGACTTTCAAGGCTACAAAGGCCTGGACTGCATCTGTCGATGCCGATTATGTTACCATCACTCCCAAGTCAGGCGATCCTGCTGACGAGTGCAAGGTCAAGATCAATGTTGCTGCAAACGAAACAACCGTAGACCGTAGCTTCACCGTTACCCTCAAATCAGAGGGCGTTACTCCTGTAACAGTTACCTACAAGCAGGAGAGCCAGTTCCACCTCAACATCGATCCTCTGGAAGTCAATGTTCCCAAGGCTGGCGGTCTCTTTAAGATTAACGTGGATGCGAATGTCCGGTATACTATCAAGGATTATTCAGATGGCTCGTTCCCTTGGCAGCATCTCGAGTCAGCAGGTGACACTGAATTTGCCATTCAGATTGATGCAAACAACGGATATCCTGTTCGTGAATCCTATGTGAAGATAACGACTCCTGATATCCAGGTTCCTGAGATCGATCCTGAAACTGGCGAGCCTACAGGCGAGTTGGTAGATATGACAGTACGTGTATATTTCTATCAGGAAGGCAATGCATCTATCGCATGGACAACTACAATGTCTGATGACTACTTCGTCGGTGAGGGTGAGTATATTTCATTGTCATCTGCATTTGGCAATGGTATGCTGCTCGTTTCAAACGGTCATAATATATGGGGATATGACGCAGCTACCGGTAAAGCGCTTCAATCCGTTCCTTTGGAAGGTATGGTTACTCCGTTCGGAATCACAAATGATGATGCCGGCCATGTGGTTGCATTTACTGGCGGCTCATATCCTCCTGCAGAAGGTGATCCATACGAGCCTTTAACAGTGCTCTCTATTGATCCGACCACTATGTCAGGTGCTCCTGTAATTTCCGGCGTTTATAATGCATTCTATGGCTATGGCCTCGATGGAATGACAGTTACAGGTGACATCACAGGTAATGCCGCCATTACATTCCTTTCCGGCGCAGGATGGGAAGCTGGCAGCAGCCTTGTTTTCTTCCAGGTTACAGATGGCAAATTCGAAGGTGACAGCCACACCGATTATGTGGGTCTTCCTTGGACTTCAGCATTGTGGTCTTCACGCCATTCTTTCGGTGTCTGCACTACGAACAATGTAATGAATGGTGTATTGTGTGCAGGCTATGACGGCAATTACAATCTGCATTACAATCCCGGAGTCTCAGGTGCAAACTGGGTCGAGACATTTACTACAGGGTACACCTGGGAAGGCGGTTTGAATGCAGCTGATGTCATTGAGTGGAACGGTCACAAATATTTGTGCTTCCTTGGAATGTCATATTTCCCTAGCTGGGCTATCCCTTCAAGCTTGTTTGTTCTGAACATCGACAACCCTGCAAAGCCTGAGCTTCTTACGAAGATTGATTACCTCGATTCACCCGAGGTGGCAGTATCTGAAAATACAGCCCTTACAATGACTGTCGAGGATGGCTCATTGTGCGCATATATCGTTGATGGTGAAATGTGCAGCATAAGGAAGATAATCCTTCCCGTTCTTTAATCTCGGCTCTTCCGCTGTGTCCCGGCGGAAAGATTCATGATTTCTAGAATAGGCTGACTAGAAAGGCGCTTTGTACTTTTTAGTCAGCCTTTTTTTGTATCGTGAGTCCCGCTGTTTATGCTTCAGTGCCTGTGTCATCTCGGAGACCTGGGGAAAGGGTATAAGGTCTCCGAAGTGGCACAGGCACTGACGCTTTATTGATTTACCGCAGTCTGGAAAGAAATTCCTCTGGAGTGAGGCAGGGGACAGGGGAGCCTGCGAAATGTTTCGTATTGCGGGAAAGAATCAGCTCGCAGCCCGAGTTCCCCGCGCACGACATATGCATTGCGTCCTCCCTGTCGGTGTAATAATCGAAGAACACGGAGAATCTCACGTCATCCTCCGCAACCGGCACGATGCTTAATGGTTCGAGTGTTTTTTGAATGCGTTTTGCCGCCCCCGTATCCTTGCGCAGCACATAATATGCCGTCGAAACAGTAACCGGATTGATGCAGAACCGGAATTTACCTGTTTCGGCAAGTTTCAGAAGCCGGAGAGCATTGACGTTGTCCTGTCTGTTGTCTCTCGGAGCAATCATATCCAGAAAGACATTGGTGTCCAGATAGATTTTCATTTGCTCAGAATATAGGCGAGGCGTTCGTCATTGACTATGTCCTCGGTCGGCACTTTGTACAATGATGCCATAAATGATTCTATTTCCTGCTCATCCGGTTCGGGAACCCTTACCTTTGGAAATATCGGTTCCGGCCTGACCGCTCCGCTCTTGCTGATTGTGATACGTTCGTTGTCGTCAGACAGGGTGAGGATGGTGTTTTCCGTGATTTCCAGTGACTTTAGAATCTTTGCCGGAATAATCACAGCTCTGCTGTTGCCGACTCTGGTCAGCGTTACTGCCTGTGTCATACTCTGTTTTTTTGCAAATATAAAATAAGTAATAACAAACTGCAAATTATGTTATAACTTTTTGCCTCTTTTGCATAGTACGCTGAAAATCATTAGCTTTGCTATTATGAAAAGATGGTTTGGCATATTTGTCCTTATAGCGGCCGTATCCTGTTCGCACAGGGATGGAAAGCATTTTGACGTCATTGTGGCGGGAGGTGGTGCTTCAGGCGTATGTGCAGGCATTCAGGCGGCAAGGAGCGGGGCGGAAACACTGATTCTGGAAGAAGGCCCGTGGCTGGGCGGGATGCTGACTTCGGCCGGCGTCAGCGCGATAGATGGAAATTACCGCCTTCGGGCTGGACTTTTCGGCGAGTTCTGCGACTCGCTTGCAGCGCGTTACGGCGGCTATGAGGCCTTGAAGACGGGGTGGGTGAGCGATATACTCTTCCAACCTCACGTCGGCGCCGAGGTTCTGGACAACATTGCGGCCGCCGAGACAAGGCTGACCGTAAGGAAGGGAACAGCCGTCAAGGCTGTTGAAAAGCAGGAAAGGGGCTGGCGGATAATCACCGATGCCGGCTGTTACAGCTGCAAGGTGCTGATAGATTGTACCGAACTCGGTGACGTGGCCCGTATGTGCGGAGTGAATTACAATATTGGCAACGCCGAGGGCATAATCCAGGACCTTACCTATGTGGTAACAATAAGGGATTACGGTCCGGATGCCGACAGGACCATAGCTGAGCCGGAGGGCTATGACGAGGCTCTCTATGTCAACTGCTGCCTGAATCCCCGCAATGTCCTGCCCTTCGAAAAAGGCCAGGCCCTGTGGAGCCCGGAGATGATGCTCAGTTACGGCCGCCTCCCCGGAGGTGACATAATGCTCAACTGGCCTATAGATGGTAATGACTTCTATGCCAACATTATAGATGCTACTCCGGAAGAACGCTCGGAAGCAATCCGCCAGGCCAAAAACAAGGCTCTCGGCTACTTGTATTTCATCCAGACGGCCCTGGGATTCAAAAACTACGGCATTGCGGAAGGGGAGTATCCCACTGAAGACGGTCTGCCGCTGATACCGTATTATCGGGAGAGCCGCCGTATTGAAGGTGAGGCCCGTTTCACTTTCGAGGCCGCATCCGCGCCGTATGATGGAGGGAACACGCTTTACCGCACAGGGGTGGCCGTAGGCGATTACCCCGTGGACCATCACCACTACGCCCATCCGGATTGGAGGAATCTGCACAAATCCTATTCCCCTATACCATCGTTCACCGTTCCTGCCGGCACAATGATACCTATTGGCGTGGAGGACCTGATTGTGGCGGAGAAATCGATATGCACGGACTGCGTCGTGAACGGCACCACCCGTCTGCAGCCCGTGGTTATGGAGCTGGGACAAGCTGCAGGCTTAATGGCCGCAATGGCTGCCGGAAACGGTTGCCGCGTGCGTGAACTTAAAGTCAGGGAGATACAGAGCGAACTTCTCGACGCCGGAGCCAGAATACAGCCTTACCTCGATTTGATGCCGGAAGATCCCGATTTCAAGGCCTTGCAGCGTGCTGGCTCAAGCGGGGCTTTTCGTGCCGAAGGCCGTTTCGAGAATTGGCGCGGAGAGTCCTGGCTTCTCTCAGGACATCCCGAACGTCTCGACTCCGTCCGCACCGCCGATAATCCCGCCGCATTCTCCGCTCCGTCCGTCAGCTGGCCAGGGCACTGAAACGGCTG